>CAZYBA010000047.1:877-13007 GCA_964646105.1 uncultured Armatimonadia bacterium | reverse complement strand
GTCCGGATTGTCAACCATGTCTGCGACGACCCCGGCACGCACCGTCAAATAGGCTTTGGGCCCGCCGGTGTGCCGGCTTCCCTGGACACGCGCTGGCTGGACGCGTCCTTGCGCATCACCGTGGGGTTGATCGAGCCCCATTTCATGGCAGGGTATTCGGGCGGGCGCAGGTTGATCATGCCGGGCATTGCGGCGCTGGATGCGATTCAGGTCTGGCATTCGCCGCGTTTCCTGGAACATCCGCTGGCGTCCAACGGAGTGGTGGAAGGCAATCCGGTGCATGCGGAGAATCTGGCGATCGCACGTCTGGCGCCGGCCGACCTCATCTGCGACGTGACCATCGATGCGGGACGTCGGGTGACCGGGGTCTTTGCCGGACAGATGGAACGGGCGTGGGAGGCGGGTGTGGAATTCGTGGCGCGTCAGGTGCGACCGAGAATTCCCGAACCGGTGGATATTGTAGTGACCTGTGGCGGCGGACATCCGCTGGATGCGTCGTTCTACCAGGTGGTGAAAGGACTCGTCGGGGCATCGGCGATCTGCAAACCCGGCGGGACCATTGTGTCGGCGGCGCGCATGGCGGAGGGAATTGGCTCCGGGCATTTCCGTGGCTTGCTCGAGCGTACTGTCGATTTGGACGCGCTGGTGGAGCGCATGTCGGAACCCGGCTGGGAACCGGTTCCGGAGCAGTGGCAGGTGGAAATGCTGGCCAAGGCGCACCGGGGGCGGCATATCGCCGTGTTTTCGGAGGGGGTGGCGGCTGCGGACCTCGCCCGGTGCCATGTGGAAGCGGCGGAATCCGTCGAGGCGGCCGTGGAGCGCGCGCTGGCTCGCTCCGGTCCGGGGGCGACCATCGCGGTGATCCCGAAGGGGCCCTATGTCATTCCGGAGGTGGCCGGCTGATCGAAACGGAAACCGGGCGGACCAATGGTGTGGCCGCCCGGATCCGGTTCACCGTCAAGTCGAACCCATGATGTCGTCTTCGGACCCCGCGAGGGTGTCCATCGTAACGTCAACGGTTGGACATCCGGATTCGATTGCCGGCGGACGTTCAACGTAACGTCAACCAAGCCGTGTATACTCGGCCGCTAGCGGATGACGTTCAAACTCCGAACTCGCTGAGCAGCGCCTTCACTTCCTCGATGGCTTCGCCGAAGACCTTCCCGACGGTCTCGATCTGTTCGTCGGTGATGACAAGCGGCGGTTCGAACCGCATGACATTGGGGTTGTTGAGCGTGTAGGCTGCGACCACTCCGCCGTGCACCATCGAGCCGATGGCGAGTTTGCCGATATCGGGGTCGGTGAATTCGACTCCGAGCATCAGGCCGCGGCCCCGCACCTCGCGCAGCAGATCGGGATGCCGCTCGCGCACTGTGTCGAGTGCGGCGTGGAGCTTGGCACCCTGGACCCGCGAACGTTCGCAGAGTTGGTCGCGTTCGATGATGTCGAGGGTGGCGAGCGCGGCGGTGCAGGCGGCTTGGTTTCCGCCGAAAGTGGATGTGTGGAGATACGGGTTCTCGGCGAAGACCTTTTCCCAGACAGCGGGGGTCCCCACGACCGCCCCGATCGGCATCACACCGCCCCCGAGCGCCTTGGCCAAGGTCAGGATATCGGGGGCGACCCCCCACTGCTCGCAGGCGAACAGGGTGCCGGTTCGCCCGAGCCCTGTCTGCACTTCGTCGAGGATGAGCAGCGCGCCATGCTGGTCGCACAGGGAGCGGACAAACGGCAGGTAATCGTCGGGGGCGACATGGATGCCGTTTTCCCCTTGGATGGGCTCGAGCATGACCGCGGCGACCGTGTCGTCCATGGCTGCCTCGAGCGCGGCGTTGTCCCCGAACGGAACCGTGGTGAATCCGGGGAGCAGGGGCTCGAACGGCGCCTTGTACTTTTCACGCCCCGACGCGGAGAGGGCCCCAAGGGTCTTGCCATGGTAGGAACCGTCCGCGGTGATGATGCGCGTGCGACCCGTGGCCATGCGTGCGAACTTGATGGCTCCTTCGACGGCCTCGGCGCCGGAGTTGCAGAAGAAACTGAACTGGAGGTTGCCGGGGGTGACGTGCGCCAGGCGTTCCGCGAGGTCGGCGAGGGGTTGGTTGAGAAATGTCTTGGACGACAACGGCAGGCGACGCATCTGTGCGTGCACGGCGTCGATGACCTCCGGATGGGCGTGGCCCAAGGAAAAGACACCGTATCCACCCAGACAGTCGATGTATTCCTTGCCGTCGGTGTCGCGCAGCAATGCGCCGCTTCCTTCGGCTTCCACCTTGTCGAATCCGGCAAGTCGCAGCAGGTTCAGCGCGGTCGGATTGACATACTGGATGTACTTGTCCGCGATCCTGTCGGCGAGCGATGTCTCGTGGGTTTGCATGGGAAAGTGTACCAGAGCGGGGTGTCAGGACTGCCGAAGCGACGGAATCCAACGTTCGCGCAGATCGATGCAGTTGACGATCTTTTCGGCGAGATCCGCGGCCACGTAGTAGTACTGGTTGGACGCTTCAAAGCCAATGCGGGGGTCGTCGGACTGCAGTTCGAGCAGGCGCTTGGCGGCCTTGATTTCCGCGTGAAGCAAACTGTCCAGGGTTGCGACGGCTGCGGTCCGTGCGGCACCCGTGGTTTCCAGCACCCTCCGTGCCGTCACGAACCGGGCCTGCCTGCCCGCACTGCCGAAGTGCAGTGAACAGGCTTCGGCGACACCGGCTTCACGTTGCAGTTCGCGGCGGTGTTCTCCGGTGGATCGCGACGCCAACGCTGCGATCGCACGCGCACCGTTTGCGAATCCGTCCGCCACTTTTTCAAACTGTCCCGCGAATACCTCGGAAGGGAACTGGGCCCGCCAACCGTCGAGGTCGTCGTAGGGGTAGCCGGCCATGGTCGCTCGGTAGCCGGTCGGCTTTTCCCAGAGGAGTGCGGACGGTCCGAGCAGCATGGGGGCGTTGTAGACGACGGTGATGTGGTACGGGAACTCGGCGAACGCACTGGACATCGATTTCCATGCCGCCACCACACCCGGCGCCGCCATTTTCCCGAAGCGTCGTTCGGCAACCCGCAGCTGGGCTTGTTCCGGGTCGGGGGTGCCCGGTTGGCTGGCGATCGCGCCTACCACTTCGAGATTCGGGGACGGCCAGCCGCCCATGGTCCAGCCCAGCATCAGGCCGTCGATCTGGGCGGAGCGCAGGTTGGCCGCGTGCCGGGCGGCGTTGTCGACCGCGGGGATGTAGGGCACCGACCCCAGTTCCCACGTGACCGCGAGCTGGGTCTTGGCGATGGTGGACAGGCCCCGTTTGCGTGCCCAGCCCCAGTGACGCGTGGCGCGCGGACCCGGGCCGATCGCCGAGAGAGAATACTCGCCGATGACACTGTCCACGCCTCCGCGCCGAACCGGCAGGCTCCATTCACTGACACTCATGACCGCCGTATTCGGCGCCAACGCGTTGATGATCGCCTCGGCGTCGTTGTCGGGCCATCCCCAGTCCCAGGCAACAAACCGGGTGGGCGCCCCGCTGCGGGCAACGCCCTCGGCCATCGCGGAATTGGTGTCGGCGATCACTGCCGTGGCGCCGCGTGGTCCGCACCGCGGGCACTCGCGTCCGCGACCGTGGCTGAAGCAGTTGGTGGGGTTTTCGGACGCGGAAATGGTGAAGATGCCGGCCAGTTCCGGAACATCCCGGCACAGCGACTCGACTCCCTCCACCAGCCAACGGCGGACGTCCGGCGCCGAAACACAAAGGCAGGTGCTGTCGCCGAACCCTACGCCGCGGAGCTCGGGATGCTTGTCAAAGAAACCGGTCGGCAGCATCCGCGGTTCGTTCAGGTAAATCCACACCCCGATTCCGCGCTCCTTCGCGGCCTGCGCGATCCTGAGCAGGTTGCGTCGACGTTGACGCCAGCCTTTGCTGCGCTCCGGTTCCCACGGAAACGGCGCCAGGAGCGTCAGCACCCCTTGGATCCAGATGCCGTCGGCGCCCGAGTCGGCCATGCGCGCCAGATAGCCGTCGGGCAGCAGGTCGGTTCCCTCGTCGAGAAGCGGGTCGCCGTACAGGGCGAAGTAGGGGTAGCAGAACCGGGGCGAAAGCGCGCCGCGGTCCCGGACGGGTGTCGGCGGGGCGGGCTGGTTCAGTTCATTCAGGAAACCAAAGAGAGGCTGACGCGGCTGGGGAAGCGTGCGTCCCAGCTCTTGTCCGAGCCGACGTTGCCACGTTTTGCGGGCATCCTTGGCCGCGTTGGAGTCGTGGAGCGCGGGATTCCAGTGAACAACCGGGCAGTTGGGCTTGAGGCTGCCGAGCTTGATGTAGAGGAAATCGTCCTCCTGAAGGGTGAACGCCAGTTTTTCCTCGGTCCATTGCAGCAGGGTGAGGATTTGGGAGTAGGGCAGCAGGTGCCAGTTGCGGCGGATGACCGTGAGCGCGGTCCTGCGGATCTGGTCCGGGGCGATGGACGGCGGGTTTCCGAGGCCCATTTCCTTTCCGAGACGCGTGATCTGTGCCACCGGTGCGTTCAGAGTCGCGGCGATGCGCTCGATCGGAACCAGTGTCCAGTTTCTCCAAACCACGGCGTGCAGTCGGTCGTGAAAATGGGGAAGGGGAACGGGCTCGGGGGTCGGGCCGGTGGGCAGTTTGCTCTCGGACATGCCGGGGCATTCACCGTGCGCCGGAAGGGTTCCTTGCTGGCCAACCTCACCGGCATTTCTCGGGGCAGTCTCCGGTCAGGGCTCCGGGCGGCGTCGCCCGGCATCTCCGGATTGCAGGGAAGCCGCGTCAGGCTGGCGAACCGCCGTCCCATGCGCCCTCGAATCACCGTGGTTGCCGTCGGCAAGATCCGCGATTCCCATTGGAAGGATGCCGTGGCGGAGTACACCAAGCGGTTGTCGGGGATGACGTCGGGCTTTTCGGTGGTGGAGGTTGCCGACGAACCCACTCCCGACGGGGCGTCGCCTGCCGACGAAGACCGTATTCGTGAGCGGGAGGGGGAACGTTTGCTCGCGAAGATTCCGGAGCGTGATGTCGTGATTGTTTGCGACGGGCGCGGGCTGGCCTTGGATTCGGTCGGGTTGTCCAAGCGTCTCGTGCGGATTTGTGCGGATGGTTCCGGGACCGGTTTGACGTTTGTGATTGGCGGGTCGCTGGGGTTGTCTGCTGCGGTGCGTTCCCGGGCCGACTGGATGTTGTCGTTTGGCCCGATGACATTTCCCCATGCGTTGTTGCGCGTGATGCTCCTGGAACAGGTGTACCGTGCGCTCAAGATCGAGCGCGGCGAACCGTACCACAAGTGACCCTTGGAGCGTCTCCGTAGCCGCAGTGCCGTCGTACGGAGACCCGAAGCGTCGGCCGACCGGACGTTCCACGGAAACAATCCCCGACTTGCCGACCGGGGTGTTGGAATTTTTGCGGTCTTCCCGAGCGGGGCGAGAACCTACCCGACCGGACGTTCCACGGAAACAATCACCGACTTGCTGATCGGAGTGTTGGATTTCTTGGCGGTCTTCCCGAGCGGGGCGAGAACCTACCCGACCGGACGTTCCGCGGAAACAATCACCGACTTTCCGATCGGAGTGTTGGATTTCTTGGCGGTCCTCCCGAGCGGGGAGAGACCCTACCCGACCGGACGTTCCACGGAAACAATCACCGACTTGCTGATCGGAGTGTTGGATTTCTTGGCGGTCTTCCCGAGCGGGACCAAGACATTGGCTTCGGGAAAATAGGTGGCGCAGCACCCGGGCGGGATTGGGTATTCGACCACTTGGAACGCTTCGCCGCGGCGCTCGATTCCGTCGTAGCGGCTGATCAGGTCCACCCGGTCGCCCGCGGAGAGCTGGCGGTCCGCCATGTCGTTGTGGTTCATCAACACCACGCGCCGACCTCCGTGGATACCCCGGTAGCGGTCGTCGAGTCCGTAGACCGTGGTGTTGTACTGGTCGTGGGTGCGAATGGTCATCATCACCAGGGTTCCCGCTGGACGATCGGGGGTGGCGATCGGGTGCACGGTGAAGCGGGCCTTGCCGGTGGCGGTTTCGAATCGGCGATCCCGGGCACTGTTGGGCAACAGGAAGCCGCCCGACTGCCGAACCCGTGCGTTGAAGTGGTCAAATCCGGGTACCACGGCTTCGATCGAATCGCGGATCGTATCGTAGTCGGTGGCGAATGCGTCCCAGGGGACGCCCGAGTTTGGACCGAGAACGGCATCGGCGGTGCGGCAGACAATCTCCACTTCGGAGAGCAGGTGCGGGGACGCCGGCTCCAGGCTTCCACGCGACAGGTGGACCATGCTCATGGAGTCTTCGACAGAGACAGGTTGGTCCTGCTCGGTACGCCCCAGACACGGCAGGATCAGCGCGGTCTCTCCGTGCACCACGTGGGAACGGTTGGGTTTTGTGGAGACATGGACGGTGAGTTTGCACCGACGCAGCCCCTCGGCTGTGGCGAGGGTGTCCGGAGCTGCCGACAGGAAATTGCCGCCCATCGCGAAAAACACCTTGACCGTGCCGGCGCGCATCGCCTTGATGGTGTCAACCGTATCGAGCCCGTGCGGGCGGGGAGGCTGGAATCCGAAGACGTCACCGAGGCGGTCCAGGAATGTGTCGGGCATTTTCTCGAAAACGCCCATGGTGCGGTCGCCCTGCACATTGCTGTGGCCGCGCACCGGGCAGGCACCGGCTCCGGGGCGCCCCATATGTCCCCCGAGCAGGAGCAGGTTGACCACCATCTGTATGGTCCCCACCGCCGCCTCGTGCTGGGTCAGGCCCATCGCCCAGCAGCAGATAACGCTCCTTGCGTCGGCGACGATTTCCGCGGCCCGGTGAATGGTCTCGAGATCGACCCCCGAACCGGCGACAATGGCTTCCCAGGAGGTTTCTTCGATGTCGGTCTTGAGCGCGTCGAAGCCGTCGGTGTGGGTCGCTATGAATTGGTGGTCGACGGCCCCCCGGGCGAGCAGATCCTTGAGAATCCCTTTGATCAGCGCGATATCGCCGCCGATGGTGACCGGAACATGCAGGCAAGCGAGCGGTGTGGCCTGTCCGGTCAGCATCGCGACGGGTTCCTGCGGGTGGATGAAGGCGCTGAGACCGGCCTCCGGGAGCGGGTTGATGCTGACAATGCGGCATCCCCGGCGCGCCGCGGCCTGCAGCGCCGACAGCATGCGGGGATGGTTTGTGCCGGGATTCTGGCCGAACACCAGGATGGCGTCGGCGAGCTCGAAATCCTTGAGGCCAACAGTTCCCTTTCCGACCCCGAGCGTTTCCTGCAACGCGACACCGCTCGATTCGTGGCACATGTTGGAGCAGTCGGGCAGGTTGTTGGTGCCGTAGCGTCGGACGAACAGCTGCCAGAGGAAAGCTGCTTCGTTCGATGTACGTCCGGACGTGTAGAACGCAGCCTGATTCGGGTCAGTTAGTGCGTTCAGCTGTCGGGCGATCAAGGAAAACGCATCCTGCCAGGCGATGGGCTTGTAGTGGGAATCTCCCGGCAACAACACCATCGGATGGGTGATACGTCCCGATTTGCCCAGTTCAAAGTCGGACATGGCTGCCAGATCGGCGATGGAGTGACGTGCAAAGAACTCGGGGTCAGCGCGCTTGTTCGTGGCTTCCTCCGCCACCGCCTTGACCCCGTTTTCGCAGAATTCGAACGACGACCGGTGCTCGGGTTCGGGCCAGGCACATCCCGGGCAATCGAAGCCGGGGTCTTGGTTCAGGGTGCGCAGGATCTTGAGACTGCGTCTGGGGCCCATTTCCCGGAACGCGTGCTTGGCCGAGCTAAGCAATGCCGGAAGTCCTGCGGCGACCGATTCCGGTCGGGAAACGACAGCGGGTTCGTTCTCGAGGGGCGTGAGGGACGGATCGCGGTCGTTGGTTTCAGGCATCGAAGTTGTTCTCGTCGAGGATGCGCCATGCGCCGGAATAGATGTTGAACCGGTTGGGTCGTAGGAAACCGACGAGTGTCGTGTCGGTGTCGACGGCGAGGTCGATGGCCAGCGAAGACGGCGCCCCGATGGCGCAGACTGCCGGAATCCCGGCGAGGACTGCCTTTTGGACGAGCTCGAAGCTTGCCCGTCCGCTGACCAGAAGCACGCACCGGTCGAGCGGCAATTCTGCGGCGAGGAGTGCGCTGCCGATCAGTTTGTCCACCGCGTTGTGCCGCCCGACATCCTCGCGTACCCGGAATGTCTCGGTGCCGGGTACCGCCAGTGCGGCGGCGTGGATTCCCCCCGTGGAGTCGAAATCCGGTTGTGCGTCGCGCAGACGATCGGGGAGTGCGCGCAACCAAATTCCGGGGATGTCAGGCGCATTCTTGACGGGAACGAAGCGGGTGGATTGGTGGACCTGGTCGAGTGACGAACGACCGCAGATTCCGCATGCGCTGGTTACCATTCGGGGAGAGAATGTTGACGGCTCGGAATTGGCCACAGTCTGGACATCGGCGACATTGTTGCGGGTTCGAACTCCGGTGCAATCCGCGGTGTGGCGGATAAGCCCTTCGCTCCAGAGGAAGCCGGCGGCAAGCTCGTTGTCGTGGCCCGGCGTCCGCATGGTGACTGCGACCGGTGTGCCGTTGAGCCGGATTTCCAAGGGCTCTTCTTCTGCCACCCTGTCGTTTTCCGGGAGGGTTGCATTCGAATGGCAACGGAGGATGGGTCGCAGAACAGCCACGCAACAGCGTTCCACAGGATTGCGCACGCCTCCTTCCCCGGCTTGGGGAGTTCTGACTGCCGTCGCCTGCGTGGCTGGAGTGATTCGTCGCTGTCGAGAACGGCTTGGAAATGGATCAGCGCAGCGCGTTCGCCACTGCCGACGACAGTTCGCGCCGAAGGGGAATGACGGTACGCACGGGGGGCTGGGCGTGGACGGCGTTTGTGAGAAGAATGACAAAGCACTGGGCGGTCCGGTCGATCCAGATCGATGTTCCGGTGAAACCGGTGTGGCCGAACGAGTCGCGGGACAGGGCTCCGCGGATATGGTAGGCGGAGTCGATGTCCCAGGCGAGTCCGCGTGTATCGCCCGCGAACGGCGATTGGGGTGTGGTGGCGAGCCGGACGGTTTCCGGGCGCAGGAATCGAAAGCCCGCGTAGGTTCCGCCGTCGAGGATCAGTTGTGCGACGCGCGCCAGGTCGTCGGCCGTGGAGAAAAGGCCGGCGTGTCCTGCGACGCCGCCGAGGGCACGGGCGGTGGGATCGTGGACCCGGCCGCGGTTTGCGCTCGTGTCGGCGTCGGGGACCGTGGATGCGCAGCGGGGCGCGAGGAACGGTCCGGGCTTGTAGCGGGTGGAGTCCATGCCGAGCGGTGAGAACAACCGCTCCCGCGCAACGATGTCGAGCGGGGCATTCTCGATCCGTTCGATCGCCGCGCCCAGTGCGATCGCCGAGAAATCGGAGTAAAGAAACTGGGTCCCCGGAACCGAGACCCTGCGGGAGCGTGCGATATCCGCGACAATCTGGTCGATGGACACGGTCTTTCCGGCGTAGGCTCCTCCCGCGGGCAACCCGGCGCAGTGGGTCAGAAGATGACGGAATGTGACACGCGCGCGGTCGTCGTAGCCGGGCTGCCGGGCGATCTCGCCAAACTCGGGGAGTACCCGGGAAACCGGTTCGTCGAGGTGTATTCTGCCTTCCTCGATCAGCTTGGCGCAGAGCATTCCGGTGGCAATGCATTTGGTGAGGGATGCCAGGTCGTAGACGGTTTCGGGGGTGGCGGGTGTGGGGATCGGGCGCGTCACGGCGTTGCCGAACGCCGCGCGCACGGCGGCCTTGCCGTTGCGTGCAATCAGGAGGACTGCGCCCGGTACTGCGCCCTGATCGACCGCACGTCGCACCAGGTCGACGGCGATCCCGAGGCATCGCGGGTCGAAGCCGCAGGCGGTCGGAGGCGCGGGGGGGAGGCGCGGGGTCATGCGTCGGATTCCGGAGCTGCCTGAGGCCGTTGTCGGGGCAGGGTGATCCGGAAGCAGGATCCTTTGCCGACCGTGCTGTCGACGGCGATGGTGCCCCCGTGCTCGTGCGCGACCCGTGCGGCGACCGCGGTACCGAGTCCGGTGCCGCCCTTCTTGGTCGAGACCGCGTCCCGCGTGAACAATCGGCTTCGGATTTCCTCGGGGATGCCACGGCCGGTGTCCTCGACCTCGAGAACGATGGAGTCGTCGGTCCCGCGTGTCCGCAATGTCACTGTCCCGCCCTCGGGTGTCTCCGGGATGGCGTTGTTGACCAGGTTGTAGAGGCAGTCGTAGAGACGGTCGTGGTCGAAATCGAGAGTGCCGACTTCGGGATCGAAATCCGCGACCAATGCGACCGAACGTTCCCGCGCCGTACGTCCCAGTGTCTTGACCACTTCGGTGGCGGGAGTGTTGACCGAACCCGATTCGAATTCGGGGGGCGGAAGGATGCCCTTGACCATTCCGGCGATGTATTCGGTGCGTCGACGTACTCGGTTTGCGGATCCGAGCAGGTCGTCGAGCAGCCAGGGGTGGATGGAAACCAGCGGGGATATGGCGTTGCGAATGCGTTCGGCCGTCTCGCGGGGGAGTTCCCCGAGAACGGTCTCCGTGTCTTCCAGGGTCGCGTCGACGAGAGGACGCAGGGTGAGGACTCCGGATTCGATCGGGGTCATCATGTTCTTGATGTCGTGTGCGATTTCGCCGACCCGGTTGCCGATTTCAGCGTGGCGCAGGCTGGCGAGCAGTCGTGCGTGCTCGATGCCGGTGGCGGCCTGCACGCACAGGAGTTGCAGGACATCGAGGTCGTAGGGTGTGAACGGGACTCGCGCGTTGAGGACCTGCATCACCCCGATGGGACGTTCGCCGGTGCGTCCCAGTGGCGCGGTCATCATCGAGCGGGTGTGGAAACCGGTGCGTCGGTCCACATCGGCGTTGAAGTCGTCGCGCCCGGCCACATTGCCGGCCATGACCGCCTTGCCGGTTTGCAGGACGGTTCCGGCGACCCCTTGGTCGGCGGGGATGGCGGTACCTTGCAACTGCGCCTTGGCGTCCCCGACAACATATTGGAACACCAGCGCGTCCTTTTGCGGATCGTGGATGAAGACGGTTCCGGCGTCGGCGCGCAGGACATCGAGGGCCAGGTCGAGAGTCGCCTCGACCATCGCGTCGATGCTCGGATGCGCGAACAACGTATCGCTGGCCCGGCGGATTGCTTCGAGTTGGCGGTCGCGGTGTTGCAGGTCGGTGGCGAGTTCGGCGGCGAGGGCGGCGATGCGGCGTGCGATGGCATCGGTGGATTCGCGTGCGTCGGTCGTCGGAAGGGGAGTCGGCTCGCCGACCGGTTCGTTCATGCGCGCATCCTACAACCGGGTGATTCGGATCTGCCAACACGGTTGAAACGGACGATGCGCGCGGGGTAGACTTGATGACGTTTCGACTACCCCAAATTGGGAAATTCCGAGGCTTTTCAGATGGCTACCGAACTCACCTCCGCGACAACCGAACGTGCGACCTGGCGCAGCAAGACCGGGCTTGCCGAGAATCTCAAAGGCGGGGTGATCATGGATGTCGTGAACCCCGAGCAGGCTGTGATCGCCGCCGAAGCGGGAGCGGTCGCGGTGATGGCGCTGGAACGTGTACCGGCGGACATCCGCAAGGACGGCGGAGTCGCCCGGATGTCGGATCCGAAGATGGTCCGCGAGATCATGGACGCGGTCACGATTCCGGTCATGGCCAAGGCCCGCATCGGACACATTGTCGAAGCGCGTATTCTCGAGGCGATGGGCGTCGACTTCATCGACGAGTCGGAGGTCCTCACCCCGGCTGACGAACAATTCCATATCAACAAGCTCTCGTTCCGCGTGCCGTTCGTCTGCGGTTGCCGCGACCTCGGAGAAGCATTGCGACGCATTGGCGAGGGAGCGGCAATGATCCGCACCAAGGGCGAAGCCGGTACCGGCAACATTGTCGAGGCGGTCCGCCACATGCGCTCCTTGATGGCCGGCATCCGCAAGATAACGTCGATGGACGACGCCGAACTGATGACCGAGGCCAAGAACCTCGGCGCCCCGTACGACTTGGTCTGCGAAGTGGCGCGCACCGGTCGGCTTCCCGTCCCGAATTTCTCCGCCGGCGGGGTTGCAACACCTGCCGATGCGGCATTGATGATGCACCTCGGTGCCGAGGCGGTGTTTGTGGGCTCGGGA
>CAZYBA010000047.1:555-867 GCA_964646105.1 uncultured Armatimonadia bacterium | reverse complement strand
GGCATTGTCGACGCGGTCACCCATTACAAGGACTACGATCGGTTGGTGGAGATCAGCAGCGGCCTTGGGGAACCGATGGTGGGCATCGACATCCGCATCCTCGACGAGAAGGAATTGCTCGCGACCCGCGGTTGGTGATGACTGGCAATCCGTCCGGGGCCGGGAAAGTGTCGACATGCGCGCCACCGCGCATCGGGGTGCTTGCGCTACAAGGGGATTTCGCGGCCCATTCCGCCGCCATGGCGAATCTCGGCGTCGATACTGTCGAGGTACGTAACCCGACGGATCTAGCCGGGTGCGACGGGTTGGTCA
>CAZYBA010000047.1:0-545 GCA_964646105.1 uncultured Armatimonadia bacterium | reverse complement strand
GGCGAGTCCACCACGATCGGCAAACTGTTGATTCGGTACGGCTTGATGGACCCGTTGAAATGCCGCATCGCCGAGGGGATGCCGGTCTTCGGCACATGCGCCGGGATGATTCTGCTAGCCCGGCGCATCCATGCCGGGGAAGCGTCCGGCGGCCAGCCGTTGATCGGAGCGATCGACATGTCGGTAGACCGAAACGGCTACGGGCGGCAGGTCGATTCTTTCGAGGCCGATATTCCCGTGCAATTGTCGGGCGGCTCAGTGGACGTCCGCGGGCTGTTCATACGGGCCCCTGTGGTTCGCGAAATCGGACCCGGGGTTGTGGTTCTCGGCACGTACGCGGGCCAACCCGTGCTTGTTCGCCAAGGCAACACCCTGGCGGCGTCGTTTCATCCCGAACTGGTCGGGGAAACCCGGGTCCATGCGGCGTTTGTGGACTTGGTGCGAGCCCATCGCCCAACGGTGTCGAGTGGCTGAGAGGGCGGCAAGCATGTCCCTGATCCGCCCCGTGTTGGCGTCGGCGGTCTGGGCGGGATCGTTCCCCGCGC
>CAZYBA010000046.1:8953-13090 GCA_964646105.1 uncultured Armatimonadia bacterium | reverse complement strand
GGTACCGTGGAGCAGGGAAACCAGCGGATGCACCACCGTGCCGTCCCCGATCTCCACATCGTCGCCAATATACGCCATCGGGTGGATGGTGACATTGTCTCCAAGACGTACATTCTCTCCGAGTACCGCGTGGGCACCGATCGAAACATTCTGCCCGAACCGGGCATCGCTGCCCACCACCGCCGTGTGGTGGATTCCGCGGTCGCGGTAACGTTCCGGCGCGAACAATCCGAGCAACTGAGCGAACGCCAGCCGGGGATTGTCGACCTCGATCAGGACCTTGTTGCCGATTCCGACGTCGGGAGACGCCGCCACCTGGGCATCGAGTTTCGGAGCGATGATCGCCGACGCGGACGATTGGCGGGCATTCTCGAGGTAGCGCAGGCTTTCCGCAAAGGTGATGTCGCCGAATTGGGCATCCTCGATGGACGCGATACCGCGGATTACGGTTTCCGGATCGCCATGGACCTGCCCCTGCACATGGGCAGCGAGTTCTGCAACCGTCCGGATTGTCGTTTCCTTCATCGCCTCATTCCCCCTGCAACCCGATTCGTCGTGCAAACTCACCGGTCCGGTCCGGAACTCCGGCAATCGGACGATAAACCGCCGAAACACCCAAGGTTCTGGACAGATCGGTGATCCGCGCATCCACCAACGCCAGTGCGCGGGACCGCATACGCGCAACCATCGCGATGTCGGGGAGTCGCTCCGGTGCGGCCCGACGTGCCGTGGACCAGTCGGTCTCGCGCGCCAATCCCTGTGCATCCCCCGCGCCCAGGGTCGCCGACGGAGTGGATTCCATCGCTAACGTTCGTTCCAGCAACATGCCGAAATTTTGCTGCTCGAGCAACGGTGCAAGATCGATGCGGCGTTCCTCGCGCACCCGATCCACCTCGCGGGTTATCCGGGCACGGGCCTCCGCCTTCGCGGTCTCTTTCTCTCGATCCATTGCACTCCGGGCATCTTGTCGTTCTGCTTCCAAGCCCAGGGAAATCCGGGCGATCCGTGCCGCGATTGCGTCCCGGGCCGCGGTCAGCCGGGCACGGGGGCTGACACCCCGGAGGTCGGCGGACCACCGAATTTCAACGCGGCGGATGCCGCGGTCATCGCGCACCGTGGCTTCCGAACCAGCCAAGCGGGCACGCTCCCGGCTCAAAACGTCCGGAGGCACCGCCACCAGAAAGCCTTCCTTGAGCTGGGCGTCCACCGATTCCAGTGCAGTTTGCAAAACCGCCAATTCGGCGGTTACCGCCTGCAATGCCGCATCGACACGCCGGCGTCCATCCTCTCTCCAACCTTGCTCACGTTCCGCCAAGACCCGGTCCTCGGCCGCTTCGAGTTCGAGCCGGCGTGCCGAGACGGCGTCTTCAACCCGGGTATCCCGTACGGAATCCAGTGCCGAGAGACCGCGGCGCTGTACGGTTTCCAGCCTTCCGCGCGCATCGGAACGTCGGGATTGCACGGCACCATCCGGGGTCAGCGCCGGTATCCTCAGAGTCGACGGCGCCTGTGGCGGAGCGACGGAGGATGCGTCCGGGGTGTTGTTTCCAGCCCCATCGGCAATTCGATCCGCTTCGATCCACAGCGGATGCCGACGAACCAGCGCCTCGCGGTTCACATAAACCGTCGACAAGACAGCCGATGGGATCGCGGCCGGTCGCGCGCAACCGGCGGCCAGGCAGGCGATCCCGATCAGCACCCCAAACCGATCATTTCTGCAGGATCTTGAGGACATCCGGCGTTATGTCGGCGGCGGCATACACCACCACCGCGGCATCGAAGACCAACGTCAGACTCTTCTGCTTGGCCACTTCCGCGACCGCTTCCTTGACCTTGGCGCTCAGCTGTTCCTCGAAGTCTCCCCCTTGTTTTTCCACACGCTGCTGGTATTCGTTGCCGACCGCCTGCAACGCCGCCGCACCGTCCTGCTGGGATTGTGCGAGGCGCTCGAGTTCTTTCTTTTGCTCGTCGGTCGGGTTCGCTGTGTTCTCCAACCGTCGAGCCGCACCTGCCCGCTGGTCGGCAATCTGCTGCAATGTTTCGATGCGTTTCTTTTCCGTATCGTTCGGCTGCGCCTTCTCGTAGAGTCCGGCAAGTTCCTTGATCTCGGCCGGGCTGAGGAAAAACGCATTTGCCGCCTTCATCTTCTGGAAAATTTCTTCCAGTTGCTTGCGCAGCGACGCAAACTTGGCGTCGAGTTCGGCCTTGAACTTGGATTCGTTGGCGCAGCGACGAAAGTCCACGATGGCGAAGTTTCCCTGGGCCTGGGCCGGGGTGGCGAACACAAACGCGGCGACGGCGAGCAGGGCGGCGAACGAGCGCATGCCCCATTGGAAAGCAGAACGAGTCAAGAGTTTCTCCCTTTTTTAAAAAACGTTGATCAGAGCCGATCAGAAGGTCTGGCCGATCGAGAAGTGGCTGCGTCCGCGACCGGATTGATCGAAGCCGTAGTCGAGGCGAATCCGGCCGATGCCGCCGATATTGATGCGCAGTCCCACGCCGTATCCCGCCGTCGGACGGAATGTCGTGTGCTGCGCGAATCCCGGAACATCGTCGCGGTTGACCGCCGCCGCCCCCCAGGCATCCCCGTAATCCAAAAACAAGACGCCGCCCAAGGGATTTGTTTTTCCGAACGGAACCCGCAATTCGTTGGAGAAGAGCAACTGCTTATTTCCCCAGAATCGGTCGTCGACATAGCCGCGCAGATTGTCGGGTCCTCCGAGGAAGTACTGTTCGGAGAACGGGAGATTTCCCGACGCGATACCGATCAACAAGCGGCTCGCCCATACGGTCTTGGACTCGTTGAGATCCTTTCGGGCGCCGTTGAGGGACCGGTACTGACGCAGGTCCAGGTTCCATTTTCCGAAGCCACCTTGCTGGTAGCGCGGTTCCACCAGGACGCGGGGAACGCCCGGCGTTAGCGCGTCGCTGATCCACGCCGGGTTGATGCGCGGGCGTTGGTACGTGAATTGACTGCGTCCAAATTCGAGTGACGGCGAGACGAAATAGCCTTTTGCAGGATCCTGGGGGTTGTCCACCCGGTTTGACGAAAAGCCGAAGGAAAATGCGGCCACATCGCCGGTCTGCACCAAGGCACCACGCAGATTGTTGATTTCCTGCTCGGTCAGGGTCTGGTAATTGACCTGCAGGTTGTTGGCGATGACCGATTCGGTTCGGGCGGAAGCGAACGCGCGGGTGAAGCGGTCCTCGGTGAGAGGGCGCGAGAGGCGCACGGACCCACCGCGGCGTTGCTCGAAATACTGGTTCTCATCCCCGGCGACCGCGAGGTTCCCTCCGAAGATGCGGTTGAAGCGGAATGCAATCCGGTCGTAAAGACTGACCCCGAGCGATGTGTTGCGCTTGTCGATCCAGGGTTCGGAGAAGCCGACTTCGAACGAGTCGCGGGCAATACCCCCGGAAATCGTCCATGCCAGATTCAAGCCACGTCCCCGACCTTGGAAATTCTGCTCGTCCAGGCTGAAGGTTCCGAACAGTCGTTGGCGCTGCGTGTATCCAACAGACACCCCGACCTGGCCAGTGCGCTGCTCCGGCGTATTGAACACCACCTTGACCTTGCCGATTTCGCTGCCCACTTCCGGATTCTCGAACCGGGGCATCTGAAAAATATTGAGCCCCAGCAACCGCGTGACATCCTCGTTGAGCAATCGGAAGTTGAGCGGTTCCCCGACCTTGGAGCGTAGTTCGCGCCGGACGACACTCTCCCTGGTCTTCTGGAGCCCGACGATCTCGATCGATTCGATGACGGTCTCGAGGATCGGAATGGTGAGGGTTCCGGTGCGCTGGTCGTACTGGTAATTCTCCGTGACCACTGCGTTGTAGCCACGGTTGTCGTAGAGCCGTCGAATCTTGAGGATATCCTCCGCGAGCGAGCGGGTATTGAGCACCTCACCCGGCTTGGTGGTGACGAGTGCGAGCAGGTCCGCGCTGGGAATTGAGCGATTTCCCGCCACCTGGATATTGGCGACCACGGGGTTTTCCACCAATTCGAAAACCACCCGCACCCGGCGGCCGTCGGGCAGGTCCTCGGTCCGCGCGAAAACATCGGCGTACAGCCCCTTGGCACGGACCGCGTCGCGGGCCTTGCCGAACGCGCACGCCGCGCCACGGTGGCCGGCG
>CAZYBA010000046.1:3161-8943 GCA_964646105.1 uncultured Armatimonadia bacterium | reverse complement strand
CTCGTTGGAGAACGGCTGTCCCTCGCGGATGCCGGCGGTCCGGGCGGCAATGCGCACCACCTCGGCGTTGGAGTTGACCGTCCCCAACACGGCGATTTCCGCGATGGGACGTCCTTCCTGACGGGGCGAGGCGATGGCCGCGGGTGTGGCCAACGCGAGCAAGACGACGGTGGTCGATACTGTTCTCATGTGCTTCCTGTCGGCGCGGCCCCTATTCGGCCCGCCCCATCCATCCCCGATAGTACGGCTCAATCCGCTGCCGTACCTTCTGCCGAGCCCGGTGGAGCCGTGTCTTGACCGCGGGAATTGTCAAGCCGGTGATCCGGGCGATTTCCTCGTACGGGAGATCCTCCCATTGCGCAAGGACCAATATGTCGCGATACTCGGCCGGCAACGCATCCACAGCCCTGCGAATCTGCTCCTGCATCTCCTTGTCGAGCAGCATTTTCTCCGGTGCGGCGTCCCAGTCGGGAATTTCCCGGGAAACCCCGCCCCCTTCTGCTTCGACCGGATGGTCCAACGACACCGACTCGCGTTCGCGGCGCCGCTGGCGCGCCTTGTACCAATTCTTGCAGTTGTTGTACGCAATTTGGTAGAGCCATGTGAAAACCCGGGAGTCGCCGCGAAAGCGCCCCCATGCCCGCCAGGCGTTGGCGAAAGTCTCCTGGGTAAGGTCCATCGCCTCGTCGGGATCCCCGACCATGCGCAGAATGAGGTTGTAGACCCGCCCCTGGTACTTGAGGTGCAGTTGCTGGAAGTCAAGTTCCCGGTCCAAGTCCGCGTCGGCACCCGCTTGATCGCCCGGCGGCGTCTCCCAATCAGACATGGTACGGAATTCCGTCCACGGCACCGCTGCGGCCCCGCCGACCCGTCTTCAGACAACCGTCACCGCCCCGGGTTTCCGGTAGTTCCACCAGCCCGCGCCGAAACACGTCAGTAATTCACCGTTCCCCGGACAAATGTCAACGTATCCCTTTGTTCACTGGAAGCGGCGAATCCCAGTAGAAGGCGCGGCACAAACCAACGACGTTGTTGGAACTGGAACAGTTCGTAATTGACTCCAAAACGGTACGGCAGACGGTTGGCGGACGTGTCCCGGCTCAGGAACGATTGACCGAACTCTACTGTGAATCGGTCCATCGGCTCCGGCAGACGCCGGACAACGCGCACGAACGCCGTGCCGTCGAGACTGTAGTTGAGGTCGAAGACATCCAGCCCGAATGCGCTGCGGACGTTGGAGGTGAGTGGCCGGAAGAGTCCGGAAACCAGCCCGGTGTCGGCGAATCGTCTTCCGATACCCAGCATGGCCTGCTCGATGTCGCCTGCCGCGAACAAATCGAATTGGCGACGCGCGCCGAGCAGTTCGAGGATTTGCTGTCGATTGAGCGGCGGCTCCGCGGACAGGACCACCTGTTGCAACAGGTCGGTACCGCTGGTTCCCGCCAGATCGACCGCCCCGTTGAATGTCGCCTCGATCCGGTAGGTTGTTTCCAAGCCGGTTCCCGCCGCCCCGAGACCGACGTTCACCAAGCCGGAATCGCTGCGCCGTCCGGTCTGGGTGCCCACGCCGGTGATCTTTCCTTCCGCGCTTACGCCGGACAGGACCACCGCTACCCGTTGGTTGCCGTAGGAAATGCGCGCGGTCCCGCCGCGCTGAAGGTCGAGACGGGCAAGCGGGTAGCGCAGATAACCGCCGGTCGGGGCCAAGGTACCGACGATGGTCGGGGCCGAAAGCGCACCGGCCAGTTCGACATCGCCGCGTCCCAAAAACTCCAACCGCACGACCGGCGTGTCGGTCAACACCACGCGGGCGTCCCCGGGAACCGTCATCTGAATGCGCCAGCGGGGGTCGATGGGCGGGGTGGACCGGGCGGACGCCAGGGCGGACGGTCGGGGAAGTCGCAGGAAAACGTCCGACAATTGCAACGGTTTCGTCGGCGGTGTCGAGACAACCGGCTCCAACAACGACCCATTGACCAAAACTTGACCGTTCACCGTCGCACGGCCCGACTCCGACAAGCCCAACTGGCCCCGGATATCCCGGATACCGGCCAATGCACTGAGGTTGTCGACATCGGGACGAACGGAAGTCAGTGTCGCGGTCAGGCTGTAGGAGCCTCGCACCTGCGGAGGCGCCTGATCGGTGTCGCGCCGGGTGAAGAGACGGGTGAAGTCCTCGAGATTGTCGAGGCGGATACTTCCCCGCAAATCCACCTCTCCCCCCGAACTGGCGCGCTGGCCTTCCGGGGGACCGAACACGACCCGGGCCCGACGCACCAGCACATCCCGCTCGGACGCCTCCAAGTCCAATGTCAGGTCGGCGATATCGTTGGCGGGATGGCGCCTTGACGACCCAATCTTGGTGAAGCGCGCCGACGCGTTGTCGACCCGTAGCTCGCCCTTGAGCGACGGTTGGTTCAGGGTCCCGGTGAGTGCGAGCGATCCCGAAAGCACTCCTTCGACATCCTCCACGGGGACACGCCCGAACGACGCCAAGGTCGCCATCTTGACGCCGCGCGCGCGGGCTTCCATGCGACGGATCGGCCGGGACGCCAGAATCCTCCAGGTCTTCGAATCCACCGGAAGTTCCACGTCCCAACCGATTTGCTCGTCCCCGCGCACCACCAGACCGTCGTCGATCGCGAGCAACAAGTCGCCGTCACCGCTCCGGTAGACCCGCGCGTTGACACGCAGTCGATCCAGGACAACCGATGCCTGGTCGGGAGACTTGACAACGATGCGGCTGCCTTCGGCAGTGGCCTGGATTTGCGGGTCCTCGGAATTCCCGCGGGCAACCACCGTAACCGCGTCCAATTCGCCGAACAACGGAAAATCAGGGTCGAACGCGCGGACCAATTCGAGCGAGGGAGACAGGGATTCAAGGCGGATGTCCCACCCGACCGGTCCGTTGTCCACCTCCGGCAAAGTGAGGGTTCCGCCACCTTCGACAATCGCGGCAGGCCCTTCCAGGCGAACTCCCCGGATGTCGATGCGTTGACCCGACCAGACCAACGATGCGGTCGCCACGGGAAACTGGACCGGTCCGACCCGCGCGTTGTCGCCGCGAACCTCCACCGCCGCCCGCCACTGCGCTGTGCCGTCCCGTTCCGCGAGCGTCAACCGTGCGGTCGCCGACGCCGCCATGTCGATGTCGTCGGGGAGGTCCCCACCGAGGCGACGCAGGGCCGCGTTCAATTTGTCCGGCAACTCGGGCAATTGACGGAGTTCGTCGACCGTGTCCTTCAAACCGAGAACCCGCCAAACCACGTCCGCCGAGGCAACCGGGGCCGGGTAGTTCCACTCGATGCCCGACATGGCGACACTCGACCCCGCCACGCGAGCGTCCAGTTTGTCGCACCGAAACTGCGCCGACCAACCGGATTGCTCGTCGAAGGTTCCGTTGAGACGCCACGGCCCGATGGTCAGGTCGGCGAGAGGCGCACCCCCGACGGACGGGGTATCGACAACGCGGACGGTTCCGGCCAGCACCGGGCTGCTCCGGTCTCCCGTCAGTGTCGCGGTGATTCCCAAGGATCCCCCCAAGGTCACCGAATCCTTGGTCCAGGTCGCGAGTGCTCCCAGCCGCAAGGGTTCGACCAGGATGGACCCCGAAAGTTTTCCGTTCTCCAGCAAACTGGCTTCCGCGCGCATCGTTCCCAGCGAAGAATCCGCCTCGACCGAGGCCAGTTTCCAGTTTCCCGAGTCAAAGGAAAGCTGCCCCTTGACCGCATCGATCGGGACATCGGCGACACGCCCGCGCCGAACATCGAAGCGCGCATCCAGCCGTGGCTGGTCCCAGGTTCCCGCAATCCGTGCGTCGGCGGTGAGCAACCTGCCCTGCACGTCAGGTGTGGGAGACACCCAGCCCAGATCATCCGCAACCGACATCCACGCCGGATCGTCGCGCAACCACGCCGGTGCCCAAGCCGCTTCCCTCGCCACCAACACCGGCAGGACCCGTTCCAAATCGAGTTGGGTGGCCTGGGCAGTCAAATCGAGTGTCGTCTCGGAGCCATTGTTGGCGACCGTGCCCTGCACGAGGAGTTCCGCGGGCACCAGCGCGAGGCGCAACGGGGTTGCCATGTGCACACTCCAACGTCGGCCGTCGGACGCGCGCTCCACATCGATCCGTTCACAGCGGAGGGAGTCGGCAGCGAGATCCCGGCCGTCCCAGATCACGCGAGGCCCGAGAATGGAAACGTCTTCCAGCCGGATCTGCGGCGCGTTCGGCTTCCCGGTGACCGTCGCCATGCCGCTGAGCACGCCGCTGGCCTCGGGCCAGCCGGCGTTGTCGGCCACCGGCGCGATGTCGACTCCGATGGCGCGGGCGGAAAGGCGAATATCGCCGCCGATTTCGACATCTCCGGTGACATCGAAGAGGCCGTACTCCCCACCGAGGCGGGCACGACGCAGGGCAATTCGGTTCCCGGCCACTTCGGTGGCGAACTCGGCACGGTCGAACTTCATGCCTCCGACCGTCGGATGGCGAACGTTGCCGACAATACGGCCCGAGACCGGAACCCCGCGCTTCAGGCCGGCACGGAATGCCAGACGGACATCGGCGTCCATTTGGCCGCCGGGTGCCCAATTGTCGGGTATGTCGACCGTGCGCAGCAGACTGTCCACACCGACTCCACGGACCGCCAAGTCGACCTGCCCCACTTTGGAAGCAGGATTCCAGAGCAAGCGCCCATCGAGCGCCCCGCCTCCCGAGAGACGACCGGCGCCCGGTCCACAGACCAACGCGTCGCCGTGCCGGAAAGGCGGAACCCGGGCGGACGCGACGGCCGTCCAGACTCTCCAAACAACTCCGCCCCCTTCCAATGTCGCCACAACCCGCGGTCGATCCACGGTTCCGGAAACCACGGTGTTGGACAACCGCACCCGTTCCGGCAATGTCAATTCGGGTGGAATCCGAACGTCCTGGAGATTGCGCCGCAGCAGCGCCATCGGCAATTGCATGGGATCGAGGCGGACGAGAAAGCGTACGGGGCGCCCGCGGCCGATGCCGTCTACCCATCCGTCCGCCCGGGCCGCAACCCCGCCGACCTTGCCGTCGACGCTTCCGGAGACTCGCCCATCCGCCCATTCGAAGGTCCCGGTGCCGTCACGCAACGGCAGGCCCGGCCAGCGGTCGAGTACTCCTCCGGCCCCGCGCACCCGCGCACGCACGAGCACATCGGGCTTGCGGTCCCAGCGGGGCATGACATGAACCACGATGTCGGCGTTGCCGCCCACCCGTTTCGCGGGAAGGGCAACCGGCGCGTAGGCGGAAGCGTAGGACAAATCCAGACCCGCAGCGCGCACCGTGACATTGAAGGGCCCCGCATTGGCGTCCGGGGCAGTCGGGGAGACGCCGGGGCGCCCGCGTGCGACATCGCCATCGACGCGGATTTCTCCCTTCAATCTCCGCGCGGTGGCGGTTCCGGGGGCCGCACGCGCGCTTCCCGAAAAAAGGATCAGGCGGGTCCCGGTCAGGTCGATGGCAACATCCCGGGCAAGGAATCGGTTGGTTTGCACGGAGGGTGTGGCCCGTGTCCGCACGGCAAGGTCCACAACATCGACCTGCGAGTCCCGGAAGGTGATCTTGGTTCGAAACGGCGGCCGGGTCGGGTCGGGCGGACGCCGGTCCTTGGGGAGGAGGCGCGCGATGGGCCAGGTGCCGTCCGGTGCCCGGATCAACGCCAGATCCAAGCCGTCGATCTTCAATTCCGGCAGTGCGTTCCCGGCCGGGTCCGCACCGGAGATTCCCGCAGCGGAAACCACCGCCGTGACCGACCGG
>CAZYBA010000046.1:0-3139 GCA_964646105.1 uncultured Armatimonadia bacterium | reverse complement strand
AAGCCAGGGTTTCCGAACAACGCGACGTTCGGCCGGTGTTGTTCCGAGCACAACGTCGGTGGCGGTCACCGGAAACCGCCCGACGGTGTCGGGGCGGCGGATCAGGTCGGCGAGCCAGCGGACGGTGGGAACGGGCTCAAGGGAGCCGATCCGGACCGGACGTTGCAACCATTGGGACGCTTCCGCGGAGGCAAGCGGCGCGAGTTGGGACAGGGCAGCGTCAAGACGCTGGTTGACAACCCGCCACCCCATTGCGAGAACGATCAAGGGTGGGAGGACAACGAGCAGGAAGGAAAACAACGCCCCGGCGGCGCGGCGCGGCAACGACAGGAGACGCAAGACGCCGGCGCCCCCGTTCGCCAATTAGCCCACCGCGACAGGTTGTGCGAGGCGCCGGGGACCAGGGAGGGCCGGTTTCGGTGCCGACGCTGGCCCGTCCTGCAGGAATTTGTGCGAGAAATCGATGGCGTTGTACGACGAGCGGACAAACGGTCCGGACGCGACATAGAGGAAGCCCATCGACTCGGCGATTTCGCGGTACGCCTCGAAACGATCGGGATGGAGGTACTCCACGACGTCGAGATATCCCTTGCCCGGTTTCAGGTACTGGCCAAGGGTGACCGCATCGACTCCGGCGTCCTTCCAGTCGGAGAGAACCTGCTTGACTTCGTCCTCGGTTTCGCCAAGTCCGAGCATGATCCCCGATTTGCTGTAGATGGAAGGCTCGATTTCCTTGATGGCGCGCAGGAAATCGATCGAACGTTCGTAGCGGGCCTGGGGGCGGACCGTGCGGTAGAGGCGCGGGACGGTTTCGGTGTTGTGGTTGAAGACATCGGGCCGCGCACGGCACACGATTTCGATGGCGTTGCGCCGGCCCCGGAAATCCGGGGTGAGCACCTCGACGGAGGCGCCGGGGGCTTGCGCACGCAACGCTTCGATGATGGCGGCAAAATGGCTGGCCCCGCCGTCGGGAAGTTCATCGCGGTTGACGGACGTGACGACCACGTGGCGCAGGGAGAGTTCGGAGGCGGCATGCGCGATTCGCCCCGGTTCCTGTGGATCGAGCGGCTGCCCCTTGCCGGTCTTGACCGCACAGAATCGGCACGAGCGGGTGCAGGTGTCGCCCATCGCCATGAAGGTCGCGGTGCCCTTTGTCCAGCATTCGCCAAGATTGGGGCAGCGCGCTTCCTCGCAAACGGTTACCAGGCGTCCGGAGCGGACCAGGCCCTCGACACGGCCGATATCGCGGCTGCGCGGGACCTTGATGGTCAACCATTCGGGGATACGCCGGTGCACGGCGCCGGTGGATGTCGCCATTGGCAGTTCGGTCGCGGACGATCGTTCAGTCACGGAATTCATCTTACCCCACCGTGCCCGGAGGGGATTCCGTCTCACCAGGGCATGGGGATGACAACCCGTCGGGAGGATCCCTGTCGAAAGCAAACCGGCCCCGGTGCCGATCGCACCGGGGCCGGATGATCGAGTGGTTGCCCTTTCAGGCGCGGGCGACCAGTTGACGCAGGACATAGGGCAGAATACCGCCGTGCAGGTAGTACTCGACCTCGATTGGCGTATCGATGCGCAGGATCAGGTCGATCTCCTTGCGGGTGCCGTCGGCCTTGGTGGCGGTCAGGCGGACATTCATCCGCGGTGACAGCCCCCCGGCAAGCCCGGTGAGGTCGAACGACTCGGTGCCGTCGAGCCCGAGGGACTGCGCGGATTCGCCGTCACGGAACTGAAGCGGCAAGACTCCCATGCCCACCAGGTTGGAGCGGTGGATGCGTTCGAAGCTCTGCGCCACCACCGCCTTCACTCCGAGCAAACGGGTGCCCTTGGCGGCCCAGTCGCGGGACGATCCGGTGCCGTATTCCTGTCCGGCAAAGACCACCAGCGGAACGTTTTCCGACTGGTAACGCATGCAGGCATCGTAGATGGCCATTTGCTCGCCGGTCGGTTGATGGACGGTGACCCCGCCCTCCACGCCGGGAACCATGAGGTTCTTGATCCGGACATTGGCGAATGTGCCGCGGGTCATGATGCGGTCGTTGCCACGTCGCGAGCCGTACGAGTTGAACTCCGACACGGGGACACCCTGCTGCTGGAGATAGACACCGGCCGGGCTGGTGGGCTTGATGGACCCCGCGGGAGAGATGTGATCGGTGGTGACCGAGTCGCCGAAGATGGCCATCGAGCGTGCGCCGACGATATCCGACGCCGTGCCGGCGGAGAGGGTGAAGCCTTCGAAATACGGAGGGTGCTGGATATAGGTGGATTGCTCGTCCCAACCGTACACCTGTCCCGTCGGTGCGGGAATAGCCGCCCAGAGCGGGTTGTTTTCACCGAGATCCGAGTAAATGGAACGGTAGGTTTCCGGATCAGCGGCAGTGTGCAGCAGCGAGGCAACTTCCTCCGGGGTGGGCCAGATGTCGGCGAGGTAGACCGGTTTGCCGTCGGAGCCGGTGCCGATCGGCTCGTTCGCCACATCGATCCCGACATTTCCGGCCAGGGCGTAAGCCACGACCAGCGGCGGCGACATCAGGAAGTTCGCCTTGACGTTCGCGTGGACCCGCGCCTCGAAGTTGCGGTTGCCGGAGAGCACCGACACCGCCACCAGATCGTTGTCGACAATGGCCTTCTCGATGGCCGGATGCAGCGGTCCCGAGTTTCCGATGCAGGTGGTGCAGCCGTAGCCGACCGTCTGGAAGCCCAGTTGGTCGAGATAGGCCTGCAGTCCGGTTTTCTCCAGGTAGGCAGTGACCACGCGGGACCCGGGGCCGAGGCTGGTCTTGACCGTCTCGCGGATCGACAGGCCCTTCTCGACCGCCTTTTTGGCGAGGAGGCCGGCGGCCAGCATCACCGAGGGGTTGGACGTGTTGGTGCAGCTGGTGATGGCCGCGATGACAATGTCGCCGTGCGCGAGTTGGGCGCTTTCGAGGTGGCGCTCCACTTCGCGATCGGACGCCATGGGGAGGATGTCGTAGCGCTTGTCCGACGCACCGGCCTTGTTGTAGACACTGGTGTCTTCAAGCATGGCACCGAACTTGGTGCGGACATCGGCGAGGGCGATACGGTCTTGCGGGCGCTTGGGGCCGGCGATGGACGGCACCACATCCGCGAGGTCAAGTTCGAGGGTTTGGCT
>CAZYBA010000045.1:1386-13146 GCA_964646105.1 uncultured Armatimonadia bacterium | reverse complement strand
GCAATGTGCGGAGCAGCGCGAGGATTTGTGCCTGGATGGTCACATCGAGCGCGGTGGTGGGTTCGTCGGCGAGCAGGACGTCCGGTTCGCCGGCCAAGGCCAGTGCAATCATGGCCCGTTGCCGCATACCGCCCGACATCTCGAACGGATACTGGCCTGCGCGACGTGCTGGATCGGGAATCCGCACGCGCTCCAAGGCTTCGATGACCGCGGTTTCCACGGACTTCCCGCTCAAGCCACGGTGCAGGCGAACCGATTCCGCAATCTGTGCGCCAATGGTCATGACCGGGTTCAGGCTGGTCATCGGATCTTGGAAGATCATGGCGATCCGACCGCCCCGCAAGGAGCGCATCCTGGCTGGCGCCAGTTTGGACAAGTCCTGACCGTCGAAAACGACCGACCCGGACGCGATGCGCAACGGAGTTGGGAGAAGTCCGAGCGCGGTCAGCGACGTCAAGGTCTTGCCGGAACCGGATTCGCCAACAATGCCGAGCGTCTCGCCACGTTGCAGTTGCAGGTCGATGCCGTCCACCAGGCGCAACGGAGTGCCGCGCACCGGATTCTCGATGGACAGGTTTTCAAATCGCAGCAGGGCGTCCGCCATGGGTGGTCTCGAAGTCTACCTGAAAAACCTCGGGGCGCGAGCAGCGGTACCCGGGACAAGGGGAGTCGGGTGTGGAACGGGTCGGCGTTCGCGCTTCAGTCGAAGAGGCTGGAAACCGATGCGTCGCTCCATATCCGGTGAATCGCCTCTGCGAACAGTCCGGCGACCGAGAGAACGGTGATTTTCGGGATCCATCGATCCGCCGGAAGCGGAATGGTGTCGGTGACAATCACTTCCTTGATTTCGGGTCGGGAGAGTCTCTCGATCGCTTTGCCCGCGAAAACGGGGTGGGTGCAGGCGATGGTGATTTCCGGCCGCGCGCCGTGGGCGAGCAGGGTATCGACGATTTCGTTGATCGATCCCCCCGTTGAAATGATGTCGTCGTAGACGATGCAGGTCTTCCCGCGAACGTTGCCCGCGAGGCTGGAGATTTCGCTTACGCCGTGGGACGGATGATACTTGTATCCGACCGCCAGGGGAGCGTCGAGTCGGGACGCAATCTTGCGGATGGTCTTGACACGCCCTTCGTCGGGGGAGACGATGCACAGGTCTTCGTAATTCTTGGACGCGAGATAGTCGGACAGGATCGGGATGGCGGTGAGGTGGTCCACCGGACCGTCGAAGAAGCCCTGGATGGCGTCCGCATGCAGGTCCATCGCCACCATTTGGTCGATGCCCGCGGTTCGGAGGACGTCGGCGATCAGGCGCGCGGTGATGGGTTCGCGCGGACGATCCTTTTTCTCCTGGCGTGCATAGCCGTAGTAGGGGATGACCGCCGTGATCCGCCGCGCTGACGCGCGCTTGAGGGCGTCAATCAGGATAAGCAGCTCGAGGAGGTTGCTGTCGATCGGCGCACAGGTGGGCTGGACAATGTAACAGTCCATGCCGCGTACCGATTCCTCGAACTTGACATAGATCTCGCTATCCGGGAATCGGGTGATCTTGAGTCCCCCCAAGGGAACTCCCAAATGGCGGGCGATGGCTTCGGAGAGCGAGGGGTTGGCGGTTCCGGAGAAGACGGCCAGCGGGGCGCGCGACGACATGGCGGTATTTTAACATCCCGCTGTCCGGGGATCGCACCAAGGCGGACCGTGTGCCTTGGGCTGATTAGCCCTAGAACGCTAACGAGATATTAATCCTGCCTGCTGCGTACCCGGGATATGACGGTTCGGGTTCGCCACCTCGGCGCCGGAACTGTTTGTCAGTCAAGTGTGAGCACGACTTTCCCGCATTGTCCCGATTGCATCAACGCGAAGCCTTCCTCGAATTGATCGAACCGGAGGCGGTGGGTCAGGATCGGGGCAATGTCGAGTCGTCCGTTGGCCAGAAGATTCTGCATGGTGATCCATGTCCCGTAGAGACGTCGGCCGACCACTCCATGCAATGTGAGGCCCTTGAAAATGACGTCTTCCGAGACGTCGATCTCAACGGGTGCGGAGGGAATACCCATGAGGCTTACCCTGCCGCCCGGGCGGGCGAGGCGCATGGCCTGGCGCACGGCAGGGACTGCGCCGCTCATCTCCAGCACGACGTCGACCCCTTCGCCGGACGTCTCGCGATCAACAACCGCGTCTACATCGTCGGACAGGGGATTCAGGACGCAGTCCGCGCCAAGCTGTTCGGCGAGGGCGCGGCGGTACGGGGATACATCGGTGGCGAAGATGCGGCCCGAGCCCAATGCGCGGCAGACTGCGATCGCGAACTGTCCAATCGGACCGCAGCCGAGTACCGCCACCGACATGCCGGCGATTTCACCGACTTGAACCGCATGGACGGCGTTCCCGAGCGGGTCTTGGATACAAGCCACATGCGGCGGGACCGACGGGTCGTTGCGCAGGACACTGGCCTGCGGAACCGCGAAATAGTCGGAGAAACAGCCGTTTGTGTCAACGCCGAAGATCCTGGTGTTGCGGCAGACGTGGCCTTGTCCGGTGCGGCATTGCCGGCAGTGTCCGCAGACGGCATGGGATTCCCCGGAAACGGTGTCGCCGACCGAGAGTCCTTGGACATCGGGACCGCAGGCGACCACTTCTCCGGCCCATTCGTGCCCCATGGTCAACGGGGGCTTGACACGTGCCGCCGACCACGAGTCCCAGTTGAAAACATGCAGGTCGGTGCCACACAGGGAGACCGCCTTCACTTTGACCAAGACACCGTCGCGGGGAGGCTCCGGGATTGCAATGTCGCGCAACTGGGCGCCGGGGCCGGCTTCGGCCTTGACGATAGCTTTCACGGGTGGGATTGTACCTTCCCCGATCCTTGGTTCCGAAGGTGGCGTCGGCGAACGCGGAATCCACTCGGCGCCACGGCATAGCCAACCCGGTGGTTTTGGCGGTATGCTGGCGCAACATCCCCGCGTGAGCGACTCGGGCAGCCGCACGACGGTCCGGTCGTCGGGGACCATCCACCCAAGAAGGTTAACCCCAAGATGTCCAAAGCAAAGCTCGAGTACATCTGGCTCGACGGCTATTCGCCGATGCAGAGCCTGCGCAGCAAGACCAAGATTGAATCGAATTTTTCCGGAAAGCTGGAAGACTGCGATATCTGGTCTTTCGATGGATCGTCCACCGAACAAGCCCCGGGAGGGTCGTCCGACTGCCAGCTCAAGCCCGTCTTCATCTGCCCCGATCCGGAGCGATCCCGACTCGGCACCCCCGCGTACCTAGTTATGTGCGAGGTGCTTGACGCATACGGAATGCCGCACCGTTCCAACGGTCGGGCGACCATCGAGGACGACGACAACGACTTCTGGTTCGGCTTCGAGCAGGAATACTTCCTGTACTCCGGCGCCACCAACAAGCCCCTCGGATTCCCCGAGCGTGGCTACCCGGCTCCCCAAGGTCCGTACTATTGCTCCGTTGGAGCCCGCAACGCTTTCGGCCGCGCCATCGTCGAGGAACACCTCGAGCAGTGCCTGCAAGCGGGATTGAACGTCGAGGGCATCAACGCCGAAGTGGCGACCGGTCAATGGGAATTCCAGATCTTTGCGAAGGGGGCCCAGGAAGCCGGCGACCAGATCTGGGTCGCCCGTTATCTCCTCGAGCGCATCGGCGAGAAGCATGACGTCTGGGTGAACTGGCACTGCAAGCCGCTGGGCGACACGGACTGGAACGGGTCGGGCATGCATGCCAACTTCTCGAACACACTCCTTCGCACCGCAGGCTCCAAGGACGTTTACGACAAGATCTGCTCGGCGTTCGCTCCGGAGGAAATTGTCATGGCCCACATCGAGGTCTACGGTCCGGACAACCACATGCGCCTGACCGGCAAGCACGAGACGGCCCCTTGGAACAAGTTCTCCTACGGTATTTCAGACCGTGGCGCCTCGATCCGCATTCCGATGGGAACAGTCCAGAAGGGTTGGAAGGGTTGGCTTGAAGACCGCCGACCCAATTCGGCGGCCGATCCCTACAAGGTTGCTGCGCGGATCATCAAGACCGGCACTGCGCCGGGGGCTTTTTTCACATCCCCGAAGGTAGAATGCTCCCGTGAGCCAGATCCCCCCGGCGAACCAACCGGTTCCGGAAACCGAGCCGCCGCGCCGAAGGGTCGCTGGAATCAAATCGCTGGTCCTCACCATCGCGTTTGTTTTCCTGCTGATCGTCGCGATGCTGCTTGATATTCCCTACCTCTACATCATGGCCATCGCCCTGGCCCTGTTGCAACCCGTCTCGTACACTCTCGCCTCGCGTTTTGCTCCGCGCTACACGGCGCAACGCCACCTCCCCGCCACCGCAGTCGAAGGCAAGCCGTTTCCGATGGAACTTACAGTGCAGGTCCGGGGGGGGCTTCCGCAAGGGGCGGTCGCCCTGCGCGATTCGTTGCCCGTTTCGATGCAACTGGAACCGTCCCTCGATCCGCCCGTGCTGCGGGATCCCGAGGCGTGGGATGGCAATCTTGGAAAATGGTCGTCGACGCTGACCGCGCCGGTGCGTGGACTCCATCGATTCGAAGACGTCCGGGTGGAAGCGACCGATCCCTTGGGGCTGTTCTTTTTCGAATCGCGTATTCCTTGCCCGGGTGAGATTGTGGTGCACCCTTGCCCCGTTCCCTCGCGCACGCCACGCGCCGGCGGTGCCGGATGGCGGGGGCTTCGTGATCGCGATGGTTCGGCCCGGCGCGGAGAGGGCCTCGACTTCCACGGTGTCCGCGACTACCGACCCGGAGACCCGTCGCGGCGGGTCCATTGGCGAACAACGGCCCGGAGGGGAACCTTGGCGGTGGTCGAATTTGAAAAGGCGTTCCAGCAGGATGTCTGCCTGGTGATCGACCATGGTGTCGATTTTCCCGAAGGGGAAGGTAGGGAAACACCGTTGGAGTATGCGGTCAAGGCGGCCGCCACGCGGGTCGACCAGGTTCTTTCGACGGGGGGTGGAGTCACCTTGGTAACCGGTTCCGGCGCAGTTCGTGTGCGGGCCGGCGAACCCGATGTGGACGTCGGTCGGTTTCGACTGATGGATGTTCTGGCCCGATTGCAACCCGAATCGACCTGCAAGCCGGGACGATTGGTTCGGTCTTTGCTGGACCGGGAGTCCGCGGAGATAGAGGTGTTGACCTGCCGTTCCGATTCCGATTTGGAAGAGGCGCTTGCGCACGGTGTGCGTCAAGGTCACGCGGTACGGGTCGTTTGGTTCGATCCGGCATCGTTCGGTGGAGAGGTCGCGCGCGCTCCTGCGCTCTCCGGAGTGGCGGTCTGCCGGATGAGCCGTAGCGATTCCCCGTGGAGGGATGGAGGGCGCCGGTTCCTGGCGTGCTTGGACGGCCATGGCGACTGAATCCCGCAGGGCGATGCAATTCGGCTCGGTACCGCTGTATGTCGCGGGCGCGGCCACCCAGTGCGCCGCGCTGGCGGTTCTGGGCAATCAAATGCCGAGCAGCGGCTTCGTCCTGGCGATGATGCTGCTCACTCTCGCCGGCTTCACCGGGGCTTGGATCCTGCGTGGTCTGGGCCTTTCCTCCGGTTTCCTTCGCATTGCGTCGCTGGGCCTCGTCATCCTCACTGTGGTGCTTCTGAGCGGGCAGGGCATCGTTGATCCGGGCAGCTCCAGCCGGATGGTCAGTGAACGGCAACTGATCACAACGATGGCATTGGTCGCCTCGGTGGGTGCCTTTTTCCTGGTCACCGACGAATCCGTGGCGTTCACAGGAGTCTGGGGGCTTGCGATCATCGGGCTCGCCGCAACGACTGACGTCAACTTCAGCCTGATCGCGGCATTCGCGACGTTCCTCCTTGGCGTGGTTTTTGTGCTGGTGCACCAGCATGCCTTGGCGCAGGCGCCAATCCACCGCAAGGATTCCTTGGCCCACGGACGGCTGCTGATGCGCCAGTTTTCGGTTGCCGCCGGACTATGGGCCGCGGCGATCGCGTTGGCGACGATGATCAGTATCCCGTTGCGCATGGTCGGCCGCAATCTCTCGCTGTCCCAAGTGGTTGACCAGTTGCGTGTCGCCGGGCAGAACCAGCAACGCCGTACGCCGGTTGCCGGTCGCCTGACCGAAGCTGCCGGCCAGTTTTCCATTGGCTTGGGTCCGATCCGCGACGATCGTACGATAGTCATGCGTGTCTGGGCCGAGGGCGACCATCTCTGGAGGGGACGTACATACTCGATCTACACGGGACGCAGTTGGCTGGCCGACGAGAACTCGGGAGGCGGGCAGGAACTTTCTCCCACCGGCCGCCAAGGCGAGAACCGTGTGTTCGAACTGCCGCCGGCAACGGGAGTCAACCCATCGGCCCGTCGGTCTTTGGCGTTTCGCGTGCAAACATCGTCACCGGCGCTCTCGTTGATCTACCAACCCGGAGATGTCCGCCGAATCGATGTCGCGACCGAGGCGCTGTACCGCAATCCGGACGGTTCGGTCGGTGCTTTCAACTACCTGTCGGGATACGCGGCAGTGGCGGATGTCGTCGACACCACACCGCAGCAACTCGATCGCTCCGGGCTCGATTATCCGGATGAAATCCGGCGGCGATACTTGCGAATGGACAGCAATCCCCGACTCGCCGCGCTGGCGGCAGAAGCCACACGGGGCAAGACCGGACCGGGATCGAAGGCGGAGGCCATCCGGGCGTTCGTGGCGCAGCGATGCACGTACACGCTTCAGGCACGGCGTGTTCCGGAGGGTAAGGATGCTGTCGAGTTTTTCCTGACCGATTCGAAAGAGGGATATTGCGACCTTTATGCGTCCGCGGTCGCCGTGCTCGCCCGGCATGCCGGCTTGCCGTCGCGGATCGCGACCGGTTTCAGCCAAGGGGAACCCGACGAAGAGGATTCGACAGCGACAGTGTTGCGGGAAAGCCATCGGCATGCGTGGCCCGAGATTTGGTTCGAAGGCTACGGTTGGGTGGCGTTCGACCCGACCGCGACGACGGCGGATTTGGCGGACAGTGCCGCGCAGAATCGTGGCAATCGTGGCAATGACTGGCTGGCTGCCCTTCGCCGTTTCTTCACCGGACCGGGAATCCTGGTCTTGGGAGGAGTCGCCGGATTGGCGTTGGTGTTCTGGTCTGGCCGCCGCGTCCGGACGGTCTCGCCCGGTGAATCGGGGGCGGCGCACACTCCGACCGGTCGGGCGGTTGTGGGGCTGTACGCAAATACCTTGATGCTTCTGCGCCGGCACGGGGTACTTCGTCCAGTGTCGCAAACGCCGCGCGAATTGGCAGTGTGGGTTCGGGTGCACCTCGGGGGTGACGCGGGTGAGGCGGTCGCGACGATCACACGCATCTTGGAATCGGTACTGTATGCGAACCAGACTCCGGGCGAGTCGGATGTCGCAGTGGTCCGGGACGCGCTCGCGCGACTCCGGTCGACACTGAAGAAGGGGCGGGTTTGATGGCAGGACGCAAGGCCGGTGGCAAAGAGGCGGTCGCGCGGCCCGATGGTCCGGTTCGTGTCTACTTGATCACCGGAGCGGACCCTCAGCGCAAGCAGGGCCAGATCGATCAGTTGCTCAGGGAAGCCGACCCCGATTTTGCAGATTTCGACATTGAGACGATGGATCCGGATTCCGCATCGTCCGAACGAATCCTGTCCGGTGTCTCGACGGTGCCGTTCGGTTCCGGACGTCGTGTAGTGTTGGTGAAGGACGTTCAACGCTTGGATCTGGACGAGCAGAAGCGCTTGTCGGCTGGCTTGTCCTTGGTGCCGGCGTCGGGTCTGTTGATCCTTGTTTCCGGGGCCCCGATCGTTGAGGACGGCAAGGTGCGTCGCCAAAGTGTGGTTTCCACCGAATTGGCAGGTGCGGTTCGGAAGATGGGCGAGGTGGTCGATTTCGCCGCGCCGAAGGCGGAGGATCTACGACCTCGGATGATTGCGACGGCCCGCGCGCTCGGGAAGGGCATTGACCGCGGCGCGCTGGCGTTGTTGCTGCAGATGCCCGCAGACGATCTGCGCCATGCCGAGGTTGAACTGGAGAAGGCCGCGCTCCATGCCGGAGATTCCGACCGCATCGGAATTGCAGACGTCGAGGCGGTGTTGTCGCGTGGTCCCGACGAGGTGATTTTCAAGTTGTGTGACGCGGTGGGGGGCAAGCGTTCCGCAGAGGCGCTGTCCCACTTGGCAGTCCTGTTCTCAAGCGGTAGCCGTCCGGATTCCACGGCCCCGCGGACCTTGGTGATGTTGGCTCGTCAGATCCGGTTGTTGCTGCAGGTGCGTTACCTCGGCGAACAACGGATGGTCGGGCGTCAGGCAATCGCGTTCACCGATGCGGTGCGCGAGCAGTTGCCGGGTGACGGGGTTGTGTCGATGCTCGCGAATCCTCGGTCCGGTTGGATGGTGGACAAATTGGTGGGACAGGCTCGGCAGCATTCGCTTCCCGGTCTGACGGGAAAGATGGAGCTCCTGCTGGAGGCCGACTTACGCCTCAAGGGAATGGTTCCCGGGGGGGATGATCCGACGGCGGTCATGCAGCGGCTGGTGGTGGAACTCTGTCGGTGACGTTCGGGTCGGATGGAATCCAAGTCTGAGGGCGGGATATTCCGTGCGCTTTAAACACGAAAAAAGGCCGTGACCCTGGGGTCGACGGCCTTTTCCTATGCGTGGGTGGGTCAGGCGCCCTTGAGGACCGCCGCGGCGCGCTTCATCAGGCGGGACTTGCGTCGAGACGCCGCATTGGCGTGAATGATTCCTCGCTTGGCGGCCTTGTCGACCGTGGAGCAGGTCTGGCTCAACAAAGCAGGAAGCGCAGTCGTGTCGGATCCGGCGATCGCGGCCTGAGTCCGCTTGACAAAGGTTTTGATGCGGCTCTTGGTGCTGTTGTTGCGCTCGCGGCGGTTGCGGGAGCGGATGACATCTTTGGCGACAGACTTAATATTGGGCACTGGATTGCTTCCTTATGATTCGTTGCGGCGTTGATTGTACCACGTCGGTTTCAGTTTAGGTACATCATCATGCGGGGGACCGCTTCCTGGACTGCGGTGGGTTCAAAACCGCCTTCCGGACGCAGCGGTACGAAGAGGCGTCCCTTGAAAGAAATACCTGCCGGAACATTGGGTGCCCCCGGGTTGTCGAGGTTGACCAATCGCAAGGAGACGTTGTTCGACTTGGCCATTTTCTCGAGCATTTCGATCGGGCCCCAGACTCGCATAGGATCGCCTTGGACTTCCGGGGTCCAGTGGTATCCAACCGTGAAAACTTTGTCGGCGGTGGGCGGACCAAGCCGGGAATCGGGTCCGATTTCAATCAAGCGGTTGCCGGGGCCGGTCTGCGCCGGCGGGGGAGCCTCTTGATCGGGTGCGTTCTTTCTTGCCTCCATCTCGGCTTCATCGCGCAACTCGGACTCTGTGCGCGGTCGTGCTTGATACTGGGCAAAATTGAGGACTGCGGCAAGACCGAGAATCATGCCGATACCAGCGAACAGGGGGACATTCGAGGGACGTCGTGCCATGTTAGTCAGACTCCGGAAGGCCGATGGCCTTGAGTTGTTCGCCTCCACCCGATTCGAGAACACGCTCCCGCAGCGCATCGATGGGAACTTGCGAACGTTCCACCGCTTCACGCAGAAAACGATCCCGATCCGGGGCGGTCAAGAGGTCTAGTGTGGAAATGCCCAACGCTTCCGATATCGTCGCCAAGGCGGGAGAGATTGCGTGGATCTCGTCCTCCGCGCGCGCCCGCAGCATGCCGCGGGTCAACTGGAGGTCACGGATCGCATTCTCGACCGGCGCAATCAGGAAGCGGTATTCGTTAATCTTTTCCTGCAAGGGGGCGGGAAGATCTTGGGACATGGGGGACCTCGTTCCCGAGTGGAAAGCCGAACCTGTCGAATGGTTTCGTACGGCCCGGCGCAGGCAAACTTCAGTTTAGCGCTTCTGGTTTTGACTGTCAATCAGGGCAGGAAACGATCGGGGGCGGATGGAAAGGGAGTTGACATGGCCGATTCAGGACGTTGGGGACAGATGTTGCGAGGCGAATTGCAGTCGGGATTCGCGCGTTTTGCCGGAACCACCGTCCACGCGGACCTGCATCTGCCCGGGGAATGGTTGAATCGACAGTTGGTCGGGGCTGTCGCGGGCGGCAAAGCCGGCCCGGTGACCGGGGTCTCGTTGGCGCTGCTCTCCGACAACCGCGCAGTCCTCCTGATCGCCCTCGATCGGTTTCCCTTGCCCCGTCGCGTCGAACTCCCCGTTGTGGTCGTGCCGCAAAGTCCGGACCCGCGATCGATCACGCTGGAACTCCAATTGGAACCGTCGGGATGGTTGCGTCTGTTGCTGCCGATGTTTGCTCCGCTCGCCCGAGGGCAAGGGATGCAACTCGAAGGAAACCGATTGCGATTGCGGTTGGTGGATTTTGCGGACGATACAACGGTTTCGGCGATTGCCTCCCATCTGGATTGTCTCGAGTGGAGCACAGCCACCGGAGTGCTTCGGGTTGCGGGCCGGTGGACGGTGGGATCGCCGAACCCGTCGACCGATCGTTCCGACCTCGCGAACGCAGATCAGGCGGCCTCCTTGACCGGGCTTGACCACAAGTCCGCGGTCGAAACCGACCAAACGCAGGGGCCGAGGCTGAATCTAAGGGGTACGCTTTGCCTGTCCGAGTCTCTTGCCGGGGACATTCTGGGAGAAATCGCCGCAGGCCTGCCCTCAGCGGGCGGGTTGCCAACCACATCCGGGACTTCCCTGGGAATCGAACGTCTCGAACTTGGGCCTGTCCGGATGGATGACGGCAAGGCATGGATCGGGATCGCGGCGAGCCTGCGCAAGCCGGGTTGAGATCCGGGCCTGCGCTGCAACCGAATCCGGTTCCGAGTGTCCCCAAGCCGCGGCGATCTGTTCCGCGCTCTGCATCCGATGGGTTAGGAGATCCGAATGACACTGGTCCTGGTTGGAATTCTCTTGCTGCTGTTCTCGTTTGTCCTTCCGCCGATGGTCCGCGCCCAAGGGCATGCGACCGGCTCGGCGCCCGTGATCGGCCGGCTTGTAGGAGCCTTCATGGTGGTCGCGGGCCTGCTCTTTTCCGGAATCGTGCTGGTGCCGGCCGGGTACCGCGGTGTGTTGCTGCGCTTCGGAGCAGTGGCCGGCGTCCTCGGGGAGGGGATCCATCTGATTGTTCCGTCGGTCAACACGGTCGAATTGGTCGAGGTGCGGACCCAGAAGGAACAGGCGGAATCGTCCGCGGCGTCCAAGGACCTCCAGACGGTCTCCGCCACCATCGCCCTCAACTTTCACGTGGAACCCCAGTCGGTGGGAAGGCTTTACCAAAAAGTGGGCCTCGAGTACCGAAACCGGGTCATCGACCCTGCAGTGCAGGAATCGCTGAAGGTGGTCACCGCCCGCTACACCGCCGAAGAACTGATCCGGCTGCGCGACAAGGTCAAGAACGAAGTCCAATCCGACATGACCCAGCGCCTGCGCGCCTACGACATTGTCGTCGAACCGTCCGGGGTCTCGCTGACCAATTTCACATTCTCGGAAGAGTTCAACAAGGCCATCGAGCAGAAACAGGTCGCCCAGCAGACCGCTGAAAAGCAGAAGTATGTCCTCGACCAAGCCAAACTCGAAGCCGAAACCGCGATCACCAAGGCCAAAGGGGTTGCCGAGTCTGCCCGTATCAGCGCCTCGGCGCTGCAAAGCCAAGGGGGACGGCTGGTCCTGGCGAGGGAATGGATCGAACGCTGGGATGGCAAATTGCCTACGGTTTCCGGCGGCGACGGCG
>CAZYBA010000045.1:0-1376 GCA_964646105.1 uncultured Armatimonadia bacterium | reverse complement strand
AGGCCGAAACCAATTCAAACAAGAGGGGCAGGGCGATCGTCCCGCCCCTTTCCTTTTTCGCTCGCAACTCCCGACCCAACCGACCAGAGTGGCTATAATGCAAAATAGTTGCAATAATGGCGCATGCCTGACCAACGTCTTCCCGTGACGGTTCTCTCCGGCTTCCTCGGTGCCGGCAAAACCACCCTCCTCAATCACATTCTCAGCCAACCCCACGGAATGCGGGTCGCGGTGCTTGTCAACGACATGAGCGAGGTCAACATCGACGCGCGTCTGGTCCGCACGTCGGAACGCCTCGTCGAGATGCAAAACGGCTGCATCTGTTGCACGCTCCGGGAAGACCTGTTGGTGGAAGTCCGCAATCTGGCTCGGGAAAATGTTTTCGACTACCTGATCATCGAGTCGACCGGTATCTCGGAGCCGATGCCGGTCGCGGAAACCTTCGAGTTCAAGGACGACAACGGCGTGGGGCTTGGCGAATGGGCACGCCTCGACACCATGGTCACCGTGGTGGACCCGACCCGTTTTGGCGACGATTTCCTCGGGATCGACGAATTGCGCGAACGAGGGTGGCATGCGGGCGACGACGACGAACGCAATGTGGCGGACCTTTTGATCGACCAGATCGAGTTTGCCGATGTCATCCTGATTTCCAAGACCGACGTGGCCGATGTCGAGTCGGTGGATGCCGTCGAGCACATGGTGAAGGCGCTGAACCCTGGAGCAGATGTCCTGCGGATGTCCCTCGGCAACGTTCCGCTCGACCGGATACTCAGCACGGGCAAATTCGACATGGAGGCGGCACGCGGCAATCCCGGTTGGATGCGCGTCCTGCGTGGAGAAGAATCCTCAGAGGCCGACGAGTACGGGATCCGGAGCTTTGTCTGGCGCAGCGCAGGTCTCCTGGACCCGTCTCGGTTCTGGGATTTTGTCCACGCGGACTGGGACGGTCTGTTGCGGGCCAAGGGCTTCTTTTGCTTGAAGTCAAAGCCCGGCTTCATCGGCAGTTGGTCGGTGGCCGGTCTCACTGCAACGGTCGGTCCGGTCGCCTGCCGCAATCCCGCCGTACCGTTCGAGCAGGAATTGGTCTTCATCGGCAAGGATCTCGACGAAGCCGCCATCCGGGAGTCGCTGGACGCCTGCGTCGCATCGCAAGGCGAATCCGGGAAACCGGATCCGTTCGGTGAATGGGAGTATCTCGACGGGGCGACGGGCTGAGTCGACCGTGCGATCTTCGGGTCGGTGTTCGTTGCAATGAGCAAACGGTGGGGCGCGTGGTATCGGGAAGGCGGGCCGGGCCCTCGAGGGGGCACCGGCCCGGGGATATCAGGCGCGCAATTCGCCGCCGAGGTCACGCAATGCAGCACGCACGGCGT
>CAZYBA010000044.1:5794-13197 GCA_964646105.1 uncultured Armatimonadia bacterium | reverse complement strand
GCCGCGTCCGACAAACTACTGCGCAAGACCATTCGCGGACGCATCCACGTTTCGGCAACCGGAATGGCCCTGATTGTCCCGGCACTGTTCATCGTCGGGAACGCCCCGACGCTCGCCACCGCAGTGGCCGGGCTGGTGCTCTTCGGAATCGGGTGGGGCCTCTTCGACGGCAACAACATGCCCATCCTCTCGCAAGTGGTCCCGCCGCAGCAACGCGCCACCGCCTACGGCTTCATGAACCTGGTGTCGATCAGCGCCGGCGGCTTCGCCGACATCGGCTTCGGCATCCTGCGCGACCGCAACACCCCCCTCAACGCCATCTTCGCCGCGTTCGCAGCCACCGTCGTGCTTTCAGTGGTGCTGGTCCTGCTGGTTCGGCCACGCCCCGAACTGTCCCAAGTCGATTCCGCCGGATGAACCTGAAAATCCACGGTTCCGAACCACCACGTCCCACAGGCGATTGGTTCGAACTGCCTCCGCTGCCCGGGATCGGGGTCGCCGGGGCGTTTGTCGGAATGGTTGGAGACGCCTTGGTGGTGGCCGGAGGGGCCAATTTTCCCGAAAAGCCCCCGTGGGAAGGCGGCACCAAACGCTGGCACACCGACATCTGGATGCTCGACCATCCCGAGGGCAAATGGGTGCGCGCCGGGGAACTTCCCGCGCCACGCGGCTACGGTGCCGCCCTCGCGAGCAACGGCTCCCTTCTCTGCGCCGCCGGCAGCGACTCCGACCGCCACCACACCGATTGCTGGGAAATGCGCCGCACCGGAACGGACAAGGTCTCCGTGAAACCCGTCGGGGAACTCCCGGCGCCCCTCGCCAACCCGGCCTGGGCGTCCCATCAAAACCGACTCCTGATCGTCGGCGGACAAGCGAGTCCCAACGCAACCCAAGCCCTCGCCGACATCACCCTGCTGGAAAGTCGCCCCGGTTCCGTGAAGGTCAAGGCGTTGCCTTCGATTCCTGGCGATGGACGAATCCTCGCTTGGGCCGGCCATGTGCAAGGACGCTGGTGGGTCGGCGGCGGCGCTGCCCTCGCCCCAGGCCCAGACGGCAAACCGGTGCGACGCCTGCTGCGCGACTGCTGGACCCTTCACCCGGATTTCACCGCTTGGGACAGACGCAAGGACACGACCCGCCCGATCGTCGCCCCACCCAATCCCGTTTTCGAATCCCGGGGCGAGTTGGTAATCCTGCCCGGCGACGACGGAACCCTTGCCGGATTCAGCCCTCCCGACAAACACCCGGGATTTCCACGGCGCACCAGCCGGTTTCATCTGTCGGACAACCGATGGCAGGACGATCCTGACGTGCCTTTCGCCCAAGTCACCACCGGCACCGCACGATGGCGCGGGATGTGGGTGGTGGCCAGCGGGGAAATCCGCCCCGGAGTCCGATCCCCCAAGATCTGGGCGCACCGGGGCACCCCCTGAGTTCCGGCCCATCGTTCACGACGGACACGGACCCGCCGTTGTCAGCCGCCTTGACTGAGCCGCTGGACCGCTTCCGCCCCGAACAACCCGTGGGTGCGCCGCAGCAGATCCGGGACCCGCTCCGCAAACGGGTACCCCTGCAGGATTGACAACATCTGCGCATCATCGAATTCGGCAGCCGGCATTCCCGGAAACCAATGCCCGCCGTTGCCCAGCAGGTTGTAGCGCGACTTCGCCCAGCCGCTCATATCGAGGCCCGTTCCGAACGTCCACATGCGCAGGATCTCCACCACATTGATCCCGCCGGGAACATCCTCCCATTCGGGCAACCCCGCCCGCCACGATGCCATCCAGTCCGCGCCGTGCACCTGCGCCAGGGCCGCATCCAGACGTTCCAACACCGCCGCCGATTCCGCGGCAGCGTTCTCGACAAACGGCATCGCCGCCACATGGGCGTCGAAGTCCGACGGACGCGCCGCCCCGACAGAAAGGGTGTGGACCTCGGGACGAGCCAGGCAAAACAAATTGTTGAACGCCATGGGGGTGTGGGGAGCGCACAAGTCCGTCAACTTCTGCGGGGGATCGTACAATCGCCCCCCCTTGTCCGACGGCGAAATGATGAAAACGCCCATGTCCTGACGGGTGGCCGCCTCGATCGCCGGCCAGTTGTCCTGGTTGAGCCAGTACCAGTGCAGGTTCACATAGTCGAATTCGCCACTGTTGCAAGCATCCACAATCGTCCGGCACCCCGCATGGGTCGAGAATCCCAGATGCCTGACACGGCCGTCGCGCTGCAACGCCCGCGCTGCCGCCAGACAACCATTTTTTTTGAGCGACATCGAAAGCAATTCATCGTTGTTGACACCATGAAACGCCAACAAGTCAACGCGATCGAGCTTCAGGTAGCCCATCGACTTTTCGAAGATGGCGTGGAACTCCTCCGCCGTCTCGGTCGGGGCGATCTTGGTCTGGACAATCATTCGCTCCCGCGGCAGTTGCGGAAGCACCCAACCCAGCTGCATTTCGCTGGTGCCGTAACCCCGGGCGGTCTCGATGTGGTTGATCCCGAGTTCGAGCGACCGATGGATGGTGGCTTCGAGATTCGCTTGGTTCTCCGCCGGAACCTCCTCGGGCGGGGTGTCTTTCCAGGCGTGCTGGTAGCGCATGCCGCCGCAGGATAGGACCGGCATTTGCAGGCCGGTACGGCCGAATCGTCGTCGGGGAACAGAAGTCATGTGCACATCCACGCCGCCGATGCGGCGGGGAGACCATTCCCTGCGCCGGTCGCCATTCCCTCCCGGACGATGCGTCCGATGCCCAAACCCGCGCAGTACGGCCCACCCTGTCAGGCGGGTTACGCAATATCCCGGCATTTCTACGGGAATATTCCAATGTACCGGAATATTCCCACGACATGATCGCTGCTGGAAATAATTCCATTTGTTATATTTTCCGAACCATCGTTCAGGAAAATAAAACCATCAATCCCACCGACCCCTGCGGGACTGTCCGGGAGTCAACGATCAGCCGTTGGGCAATTCCTCGCCAGGGGTTTCGGCAATGGACTCCGCCTCGATGATCACATGCGAAATCTTGACATTCATTGCCAAACATACACGCTCCAGAGTTTGGAGAGTAGGCGGCTTGGAACAGGACTCAAGCGCGGAAATGTGACTCTGCACGATCCCTGCCCTCTGGGCAAGCTTGACTTGCGTCATGCCACGCTCGATGCGAATTCGCCGGATAACCGGACCGATATGGCGCTCTATCATCGGAACAATTATCCCCACTTCGGCAGGGATCTGAAACCAACAATTCCACTTTTTTACCAATTGGTTCCACGTTTTAATTTCAAATGAAGTTCCCTGCGTGTGCTCGAACCCATTCCGATCGCCGGCAGGAATGTCGCCCCCCTTTTGTCGAACTCGCCGACCACACACCCGTCTGCCTTCAGGCAACAATGCCACACAACGCAGAGGTGCCGAAACCCGAACGGAGTACCCTGTGACCGACGAAGAACGTTTCCAAGTGGACCTGAACGGTTGGCTGCTGATCAAGGGAGTCCTTACCGTAGACGAATTGGCCGAACTCAACGCCATCGCGGACCAAAGGATGCCTTGGAACGACGGCGACCCGCTCGACCGGAGGGAAACCGTCAGCACCTGGCACCCCGCATTCGCCAAACTGATCGACCATCCGCGCATCCACCCCTACGTCGTCGAATTGGTCGACAGCAAATACCGCCTCGACCACGACTACTGCATCTTCATGCGTCAGGGCGCACCCGGGGGATGGCTGCACGGAGGCGAAGGACACGAAGGCGACCACTGGTACAAATTCCGCTACGACGGCGCCATCCGCAACGGCCTCTGTGTCTTCACGTTCTTCCTGTCCCCCGCCAAGGCCGGTGACGGCGGCTTCCTCGCAGTTCCCGGTTCCCACAAGAGCAACTTCCCACACCTGCTCCCCGACGATGTGATGCGCCTCGAACGTCGCCCCCACTATGTCGTCCAGCCCGAAGTGGAAGCCGGCGATGTCCTCTTCTTCACCGAAGCGCTCATCCACGGCACCGCCCCGTGGACCGCTTCGCACGAACGACGCGCCCTTCTCTTCAAGTACAGCCCCGGTCATTCCGCGTGGCTGCGCGACTACCCCGTCCCCGAGCAATACCCGTTCCCGCTCACCGAACGCCAGCGCCGCATCCTCACGCCCCCGTCGGTGGGCAACCGACCCGATGTCGACGGCTGAAAAGACATCGTCCCCTTTCCAAGCCCCCGCACAATCGACGACGGCCGGCCCGCCTCTTCCGAGACGGACCGGCCGTTCTTGTCCAACACCCTGGAACCCCTACTCCCCCACCAGACGCTCGATCTCCTCACGGTCCAGCGGTCCGCCGAACAACTGCCCCGCCGGTATCGCCCCCAGATTCACCAGGCATTCCGTGAACAATTCACGGGTCCGCAATTCCAGGTCCTGATGCTTCAGGTCGGTCATCACCCGCAACACATGCCGACCCTTGCGGACATGGGTGCGTTCGTCCGCACGAATGTAATCCGCAATGTGCACCACCAAGTCGTCTCCGCGCTCCCGGGCGTTGTCGATAAGCGAGTTGATGGTCTTGAGCACCCCCACCTCGCCGAACAAATTGATCTCGGCCATCGCGTACGCCGGCTCCATCGGTCCGCGACACGTGCTGCTGGTCAGGCGGTTCGGCAACTCGTACGGATCGTAACCCATGATCGACAACGTCTTGAAACCGATCTCCGTATGCCGGGCTTCGTCCCAAACCACCCGCGCCAAATCGTATTCGGCCTGGAAATCCTGGTAACGAATGTCCCAAAGGAACGTCCCGAACGCCTCGATCGCGTCCACCTCGTCGCGCTGGGTCCGCGCAAAACGCAGCCGCGCGTCCCCGTACTCCCCCGCCGAAAACCGCGGCGAACCATCCGCCACGTTGTAATCGCCGGTCTTGGTGAATGTCTCGAAACGCGCATCCCGGCAGGGAACATCGCCCCGCTCGAACGGCACCGCGTCCGAACGCAATGCCGCCGGGGCGGCCCCCTTGGGCTCATCCCCGCAAATCCCGCCCACCGACGCCAGCAAGCGCGACAGGTGCCACTCCCATGCGGCAAGACGCTCCTGGGGAATCCCGCCGTCCACATACGCAACTAGGGCCGCATCGGCCCATTCCCGCATTGGCTCCATATCCAGCAGAGATTGCCGTAACACACGAATGGTCGGGGCATCCGTCACCCGGCAGGTTCGGTCGGCGTGGTGCCGGGACGCAGTCTCGAGCGCGCGTCCAAAAACACGGTGCACCCCCGTCAACAGCTCCGGGGTATCCGCTGCCGACAGCATCTCGTCGATACAACGGTCGATATCGGGATCGCGGTGATTGTCGATCGCCGGCAACAACAACTCCATCTCGTGGAGACGCTCACGCAACCGCCGCGCCGCATCCATATGCCAGAAAATATGCCGTCCGGTCTCGATCTTGACTTCGAAATCAGGAATAGTCAGTGTCCATGCACCCAACGCCTGTGCGAGTCGGCGATGCCAGGTGAACATCCGCAGCAAACGCGCGCGGTTGGCATCCACCGGGAACGCTCCGCCGAGGGGACGGGTGTCGCGGGGAAAACGGTACGGATAATCGGAACGGCGTTGCGCTGCCGCGGCGCGCTCGTGCGGCCGGGACGTCGACGGGAAATGCTCGGCTTCGGGCATGGGGCAACCTCCTGTGGTTGGAAATCCCCTTCTCCGGGTTCAGCACGCTTTCCTTTCCCATCCCGGACAAAGCCGGGGGAACGGCCACGAAAATCGGCTGGAAAACACAATGCTCCGGCGGGAAGCAACGCCATGATCCCGGCTCCTCAAGTGTCGAGAGCCCGTGTCGACCCAGAGGTCCGAACCCGAGGTGCTCAGCCCAAACCCACCGCCCGCAGCCCCTCCCAGACCGTTTCCAAGGCGAACGTCGGATTGCCGATCAGGTAATGGTTGATCCCGGTCGCACCGCTCCCGGACTTCCAATCGATGCGCAAAACGCGCCGGGTCGCGTCGTCGGCCGCCAATTCACCCACAGTCGACGCAACATCGGCCACGGCAATCCCGGCACCCGCCCCCACCACATCCCCGGAAAGCGCATCGGAAACCGTCCACTCCAACGCGACATCGGTACGCAATTCCGAGACCGCAACCACCGACTGCCTGCCGTTCTCCGGTTCGGAGAGCATCAGACACAACGGTTGCTGGCTGCGCCGGATGGTCTGGAACGCCAGTTTACGCGCAAAATAGTAGTCAACGACCGCATCCGACATCTGCGGCCACCCATCCAGCAGATTCCACCAGACCATCCCCGAACGACGCCCCTTTTGCATCCGGAAACGTTCCACAAAGAACTTCATCGCCTCCGCCTGCACGATTTGCGACGCCACCACGTAATCGTCGACATTGTCCGGAACGTCCCCGAACAGGCACCGGATCTGCTTGGCCATCAACTCGACACGGTAGTCGTACAGGTCCACTCCCGGAATCGGACTGGTGGAATGCAACGTCCACTCCGCATTGTCCGCGTACGGCCAGACCTTGTCGGGCGACAGGAACTTGCGCAGCGACACCACATCCGGGCAGCCGTGGTAACCGATCTCACTGACAAAATGAGCCAGCGCCTCAAGATAGTAGGGGCTCTTGTAGTAGTTGCGCGGGCCCCAGAGATGGCTCTCCGAAACGTACTTCTCCCCCTTGGCGAACGCCTCGGCGTTGATGCACGGCGAACTCGGCAGATACGGACGCATCGGGTCCTCGCGCAGCAACACCGCGGGAATGTCGACCCGTGTCAACGCGTTCTGGTTCGGATCCTGTGGAACGCCGCCCCACGACCACGCCTGGTCGCACTCGTTGTCGCCCGACCAAAGCGCAATGCACGCGTGCTGCCGCAAACGACGCACCACCTGTGTGGCCTCCGCACGGATCCGCCCCCGGAACTCGTCGTCCTGCGGATACACCGCACAGGCCATCGCGAAGTCCTGCCACACCAGAATGCCCGCTCGGTCGCAAAGATCGTAAAAGAGATCCGGCTCGTAAACCCCGCCACCCCAGACCCGAAGCAGGTTGCACCCAACCTCCGCAGCCAACTCGACCGCAGCCGGAATACGCTCCGCCTGACGCCCGGGAATCGCATCGGTGGGCACCCAGTTGCTCCCCAACACATAAATGCGCTCGCCGTTTACCCGGAAATGGAAATGACCCGAGCCCGCCTCGTCGGTAGTGGACGTGCGCTCCAGCGCAACGGTACGGATGCCATGCGTAAACTGGACCGTATCCACCAACTTCCCGTCCAGCCACATCTCGACCGTCGTGTCGTACAGGCACGCCTCGCCACGCCCGCGCGGCCACCACAGGCAAGGATCGGACACGGTGAACGCACATCGTCCGGACGCGAACAGGGCTGGCTGACGATGCTCGAAACGCGAG
>CAZYBA010000044.1:1356-5766 GCA_964646105.1 uncultured Armatimonadia bacterium | reverse complement strand
ATCGAACCCGGAACCCACCCCATGCCAGTGCAACACCAAACGGGCCGATTTCAGGTCGGTCGACAACGACTGGGTTTCCAGCCAGACATTCTCCAACCGGGTGCGCGGGAGGAAGACCAACTCCACGGGACGCCAAATCCCCGCCGAAACAATCCTGGGGAAAATATCCCAGCCGAACATGTGGGCCGCCTTGCGGACATGGACCGACTCGTAACGGCCCGGACCGGCAAACAGATTGGGCGGATAGTCGTACTTGCGGGCTTCGAATCCGTACCAAAAGGTCGTTCTCGGCCCACAAATGCCCCGACACCGGAATCCGGTGCTCCACCAGCATGTTGTCCGTGGACGCCACCTTGTCCCCGTTCAGGAAAATATCCGCATAGCAATCAAGGCCATGGAAAATCAGGAACGGCTCGGTGTTGTCATTGTCGACATCCGTGGCGGCGAAGAATCGGTGGTACCACCACGAACGCTGCTCCAGGTCGCGGGTCGCAACCGCCCCCATGCCCACATACGGGTCGGGCAACCGCCCCGCCTCCACCAGATCGGTCTCAACCGATCCGGGAACCGTGGCCGCCAGCATCGGCAATCCCGAATTCTCCAGTGTGAACGCATCGATGATCTCGTCGTGCGGCGAATCCGCCCACGCGAGTCGCCACGCGCCGTCAAGCGATGTCGAATTCCGATGCCTGCGAAAATCCATGGTCGCCGTTCCCAATCATTCCCGAAAAACTTAGCCGCGCCGCCAACCCACCCCGAGGACAAACGCGCCCCACGCCGCACACCATCCGCCGGCAACGCTGGCCACACAATACAGCAATTGACGCCAAGCCCCACCCGGGGTTCCGGTCATCAGTACCAAGTCCGCACTGAACGTTGAAAATGTCGTGAACCCACCGAGAAATCCCGTCCCCAAGAAATACCGCGCCGGTTCCGCGACCGCGCCCCGGGACGCCCCGGCCATCAAGAGCCCGATCAGGAACGAACCGACGAAATTCACGGTGAAAGTGGACCAAGGGAAACCCATCGCCGAACCCGAGCCGATCAGACGTCCGACGCCCCAACGCGCCACCGCACCGGTCCCGCCGCCCAAGGCCACCCACAGCCAAACCGGAACCGCCCCGATCACCGCCGCCCCCCCAACTTCCACCCCACCCCCAACGTCAGGATCCGACCGTCCCCTTCGTCGGTGATCCAGCGTAACTCACCGAACGTTCCGCGCCCGAAGTCACGCCCGAACGACAGGGTCTGGACCCAACTCTCCTTACGCCCCGTTCCACGGACACGCCCGCCCCCGATTCCGACCCATGCGCCCCGGATATCGTCGAGACGTTGACGCATTTCCCCAAGGAAGAATTCCACATCCGCACCGTCGTCGTTCACATCGACCGCGCGCAGCCAACTGCCCGCGAGCGATACCGTGTCCGAAATCCCAAGCGACACACCGCCGCCCAGCAAGACTGCCGGCCCCTTCCCCGTCGCCGGAGTCTTGCGGTCGAACGCGCGAGGGCGGTCCAGCATGCCGACACCCGCCTGGACAAACGGCTCCGGACCTTGCCTTCCCTGCGCCGACACCGAGGCAGTCCCCACAAATCCGAACAACACCGACGCAATGACAATTCGTTGCACCGTCACGACGCGCATCAATCCAATCCCTCCTCGATCGCTTTCAACGCCGAATCCAGCATCCCGCCGTAGGTCTCCCCGAAATGATTGACATGAATCAAAAGCGGATACAACTGGTGCACAGGTCGCCGCCGCCGATATCCGTCGCAGAGCGGGTACTCGCAATGGTACGCGTCCACGAATCCATCGGGGAAACCGCCGAACAACTCGACATACGCGATCTCCATCTCGCGTGGTGCGAAATGGGCGGCCGGATCGATCAAGACGACTTCCGAGTCGGAGGTGCTCAGATAATTTCCCGACCACAGGTCGCCGTGGATCAACGCCGGGGGCTCGTCCATCCCGGCCAGCAAAACATCGATCTGCTCCACAACCCGCAAGAGACGCGCACGGCGTAGACCCGACAAACGCCCGTACCGATCCGCACGCTCCATTTGCGGAAGCAGTCGCGAATCCCGGTAAACATCGGCCCAGTTCGCCGACCAACCACCCGCCTGCGGCTGGCTTCCCATAAAATGGTGCCTATGCCAACCGTACGCCGGCGCGGTGCAGCGGTGCTGCGTCGCCAGACCCTTGGCAAATCGCTCACGCAACACCCTCGGGTCACGCGGCGTACCGGGCTCGATCCACTCGAGCAACAAACTCTCCGGACCGACGTCCCAGACCTCCGGAGTCCGCAATCCACCGCACGATCCCAGGGCACGGAGCCCCTCCGCCTCGCAGGCGAACACATCGGGTCCGCAACCCTCCTGACGTTTCAGCACACCCGGTCCGCGACCGGTCTCGACCAGCCACACCGACGCCACCTGCCCGCCAGACAACGGTCTCACCAACCGCACGCCGTCGAGGACCCCCCCGGAATTGTCGTTCACCAACCGTTTTCCCGGCGGATACAGGTCAGCAATTCGTCGGTCGCACGATCCAGCAACGCATAGACATCGTCGAAGCGTCCGTCGAAATACGGGTCGGGAACCTCCCGGTCATCCCAATCCGGGACAAAAGACAGCATGGTGCGGACCCGCGCGCTACCGACCCCGACGTGGGCGATGTCGCGAACATTGCTATGGTCCATCGCGACTACCCAGTCGAAATTCTTGAGGTCCTCCGGGTGCAGCAGTCGCGCCCGCAAGCCATCGTGGGCAATCCCGTTGCGCGTCAGTACGTCCCGGGTCCCCTGATGCGGCGGCTTGCCGATATGCCAATCCCCGGTGCCCGCGGAATCGATCACGATGCGGTCGTCCAGACCTGCCGCCACTACCCTGTGCCGGAACAATGCCTCCGCCATCGGGGAGCGGCAGATATTTCCCAAACAGACAAACAGGACGCGTGTCATCGGTGTGGAGTATACCAATGAGCAACGTTCGTGCCCTTCAGCCGCCCCGGCCCGGGGACCGCCACCGCGGGGCCGCCAATCTGGATCCGCCGACTCACGGTTCGACCACGTTTGCTTCGATATCCCCGGACAGGGAACGCACCGCAACGGTCACACCGTCCCCGGCTCCGAAATGCACCGCGCCAACCACGCTGTCCGCGTCTCCAACCAGAGGCATTCCCCCCGGCAATACCCCGGCCACACGACCGGAACGGGTACGAACATCGACAGACCCGGAGACAGCGTCGACAAAGCGCAGCGCACTATCTCCCGAAACCGTTTCCACATCCACCTGCCCGCCGTCGGCACCCGTGAATGCGAGCGCAACACGTCCCGACACGGTGCGGAGAGACGCATCCCAGCGGGACTCCACGACACCCGAGACCGAGACATCACCGGACACCGTCCGCACCGACACACGTCCCGACTGCGCTGCGGCACGGATATCTCCCGACACCGTCTCCAACTCCAACGCAGCACCCCCCGTTTCGTCCAGGTGAATGTCGCCGCTTTGGGTCTTGACCGAAACCTTTTCGCCGTGCAAGCGCACTCCGCGGATATCCCCGGACGTCGACCGCGCGACCATGTTCCCGGCGATGCCCTGCAGCGCGGTGCTTCCAGACGCGGTTTCGGTGGCAACGTCACCGCCGCACTCGGAAACTTCGAGGGAACCGGAAACACTGGCCAGAACTATTCCCAGGGCTTGTACCGCGCGGATCGCGATGTCACCCGCCGGAGAAACCGCCGAGATTTTCAGACCGGACACCGGAACAAAGACCTTGAGATCGCAACGCAGCCGGCGGGCAAGTTCCGGCCCCTGCACCGTCACCACAGCACCGTCGTCGGTGGACTGGACATCGAGGACCACGGCAGCGGCGGCTGCCCTCAATGCGTCCACATCCGGTCCCCACGCGTCGACTGTCGCGGCAATCCGACACTCCGGAACTTCGGCTCCCACCACCTCGATCGATCCCGACGGATTGCGCAACCGCAAGGTCCGGCCCGCATCCACAGCAACCACCGCTTCGAGCGGCAAACGAAAGTCCGGATCGCCCAACGGCCCGGTCCATTGTCCCAAATCGCGGGGAAGGGCGTCGATCGATTCGCGCAACGATTTCCCGATCTTGCGGGCCTGCTTGCGGGCATCCGAAGCCAATCGGTTGGCGTCAAGACCCTTGATCGCATCGAATACGGAACGCATGCCGGGAAGGTCTTTCAATGCATCCGAGAGCCCGCCCATCGGATTGTCCGACCCTTGGGCGGCGTCGATCTTCTCCTCCGCCGCAGCCAACTGCTCCTGCACTCCTGCCACCCGTTCGCGGGCGGCGGAGATCTTGGCGCGCGCACGGGCCAAGGCTTCCGACTCGATGGCCGGTTCCGGCGCTACCGGTGGCGGCGCAACCGGCGGAGGC
>CAZYBA010000044.1:0-1341 GCA_964646105.1 uncultured Armatimonadia bacterium | reverse complement strand
GTTCGGCTTTTCCACTGCAGCCAACAACGCCGCCGCCTGCTCCGCGGTAATCGTGCCCTCCTGCAAAAGACGCAAAATCATCAAATTTTCTTCACGCGACATTTCCAGCCTCCGATTCCAAACCACGTTTCCCCAAGATACGGACCGCGTCTTCCGGCGACAGCCGCCCCCCGGCCACCGCTTCCAGGACGGCACGGCGTTCCGGTTGCGCGGGATCCAAATCCGCACGAACGTTCGCCAAGGCATCCACGACGGCATCGAGGCGCGCGCGCACCGTCGGGTACGAAATCCCGAGGACACGCTCCACATCGCGGATCACCCCGCGGCACTCCAGGAAAACCTCGACAAACGCCTGATGGTCCGCGTCAAGGCGCGCCAAAGGAGTCGGTGCGAAATCCCCGTCGATTCCAACTCCACAACCAGGGCATCGCCAACGAGCCACCCGCAACACCTGGGAACAGGACGGGCAGTGGGTTACAGGGCGGACCATACCTCCAACCTATCGCCCGGCTTGAATTTGTCAAGCCCCCTATTGAATATTTCAATACAACGATTAACCTTGGGCACAATCTACGACCAAGGGGCCGGCTTTCCTCCATTGAATTGGTACACTGAGCCCACGCCATGCCACGCACTATCGCCACCAACCAGATCGACGGAATCGATCTCAGCCAAGTCACGATCGACGACCATCATCCGGGAGCGTACAGTTTCATCATCCGCCTCACGCAGGCCGCTGATCCGGAATGGATCGCCGAATTCGAGGATTCGTATCGGCGCATCCCACACCCGGTCGCTCCGCCTGTCACCATCGACGGCGACCACATGACCGTGCACTACCTGCCCGCATATCTGTCCGAGCTCTCCGGCTACCTCGCGCACATCGAGGACGTCGTCCGAGAAACCAACCGCCAAGTGGACGCGCGCAATGCCGCGCTCCCGGACGATTCGGACGAGCGTCTGCGTTTTATCGACGCACTGCGCACTGCCGCTGCCCATTTCCCAACACGCATCCCACAGGAAGGCAACCGATGAAGATTCCCGTTCTCGCCACCCTAGCCGCCACCGCGCTTGTCGCATCCATCGCCACAGCCATCGCCGCGCCACCCACCCTCGCTCCGGTCGACGCCAAAAACCTGCGCAAGGAAGTTGCCAAACACAAGGGCAAGGTGGTTGTCCTCAACTTCTGGGCCACCTGGTGCGGCCCGTGCAAAAAGGAATTCCCCGCCCTGGTTTCGCGCACCAAGGCGAAAGGGGCCGAACTCCTCACCCTCGCGTTCGACGACCGTGCCGACGCCAAACGCGCCGCTGCTTTCCTCGAAACACAAGGCCAGACGACCG
>CAZYBA010000043.1:0-13372 GCA_964646105.1 uncultured Armatimonadia bacterium | reverse complement strand
GACCCATCCCGAGGTCCACGTCGGCACCCAGGCGAGATAGCGGGAGTAGCCGCTGCGGACATATTTGGCGCGGACACCGATGCCGATCTCGGTGGAGCGCAAGGCTCCCATCAGCGGAAGTTCCTTGAGCGGAAGACGGAAACCGAAACCGACCGACGGCATGGCGACCGCGACTGCGGAAAGATCGGCGGACGCTCCAACGGGAACATCGCCGGCGGCTCCTGAGTTCGACCAAGTCTTCAGGACATCATTCGGAACAATCTTTCCGTACGCAACCGCACCGAGCTGGAGTTCAGCCGGCCCGTAGCGAACCATCGCACCGAGGTTGAAGCCGAAATCCGAGTTCTGTTTTCCGAAGTTGCGGGCGACATCGAGGGCAGCCTGGTTGCGATCGCTACCGGATCCTTCGATGAACTTTCCAACTGCGTCGTAATTGGAGACGCTGCCGAGGGCGCCGCTCGCACGAACCGCCACGGACGGCAGCTGAAACGCAAACTTGCGGCTGAATGCCAGGTTTCCCGGGTTGTAACGATTGAGGAAGCCGGCTGCGATGCCCGCTCCCCCCATGCCCAAGGCACGTGCGTCCGCCCCAAAGGTCACGGCATCGCCCTGCGCCGACGCGCTGGCGACTCCGACCACCATCAATCCGATTGTTGCAATCCAATTCAGTTTCATCGCGTAAACACCTCAATTGCGACGGAGAGGGCGACGGAAGACCCACGACACTCCCCGCAAACTTCCTTCAACCGAAATCATCGGCAGAATTGGAGGTTTTCTCCCCCGTCGTCCGACAAAATCCCTGCAATGTTGACAGGTTTTTTCGGGGACGGATAAGGTGGTAACGTTGTTGTGAAGATCGTGAACATGCAAATCAGCCCGTTGATCCACCGCGCCCTGCAGCACTCCGAACTGCGCCCCTTGTACGACAAGGTAATGGAAGGGAAGCGCCTCTCGTTCGCCGACGGCATGCGTTTGTGGCAGTCGGACAACCTGCCGTTGATCGGGGCTCTGGCGAATCTCGTGCGTGAAGCCAAGCACGGCAACCGCACGTTTTATGTCCGCAACCAGCACATCAACTACAGCAATATCTGCAACAAAGGGTGCCGATTCTGTTCGTTTTACGCGCAGAAGGACGGCCCTGCGCCCTACCGCATGTCGATGGATCAGGTCCGGGATAAGCTCGAACGAACCCGCCATGTTCCGGTCACCGAGATCCACATGGTGGCGGGCATCGACCGGAGGCTGCCCTACTCGTACTACCTCGACCTGCTCGACACGGTCCGCGAAACCCGACCCGACGCCCATATCAAGGCGTTCACCATGGTCGAGCTCCTGCACATCCGGTCGCTGGCCGGCAAACCGATGGAGGATGTCTTGCGCGAACTCAAGGCGCATGGCCTCGCCAGCCTGCCGGGTGGCGGCGCGGAAATCCTCACCGACCGTGTGCACGACCTCTTGTTCGAGCGTAAGGAAACCGCGCAGGAGTGGCTCGATACCGCCAAGACGGCCCATCGGGTAGGGTTGCACACCAACGCCACCATGTTGTACGGGCACATCGAGACTCTTGAAGAACGGGTCATCCACCTGATGAAACTCCGGGAAGCCCAGGACGAAACCGGCGGATTCCTCACGTTCATTCCCTTGGCGTTCTCGTCAAAGGGCACCCAACTTGCGGAGATCCCCACGACCACCGGCGCGCTCGACCTGAAGGCGATCGCAATCGGGCGCCTGATGCTCGACAATTTCCCGCACGTCAAATCGTTCTGGATGATGGTCACTCCCCCGGTCGCCCAAGCCGCGCAATGGTACGGCGCGGACGACATCGACGGGACCATTGTCGAGTACGAGATCACGCACGAGATCGACACCGAGAACGCCCGCCAGAATCTCACCCAGCAGAAGCTGGTGGAAATGATTGTGGAGGCGGGTCGGGACCCGGTGGAACGCGATCCGCTGTACCGGGTGGTGCAACGTCCGGATTCCGAGCGCCTGCTCGCTCCCGCGGCGCGAATCCCGCTGCCGGTGGTCGGCTGAGTCGGCGCCTTCCCCCTCTGCGAATCCTCATGCGGGTCGAGCCCATCCGAGTTTTCGGGTGGGCTCGATTTTCATCACGGGAGTTCGGGGGAGTCTGAAGATGCCTTGCCGACCCCGAGTCCGTCGGCAACCCGGTTCACATAATTGAACCAAGACGCGATCAGGTTCACCTGAACAATGGCTGTGTCGTCGAGGCCGGCCTCCCGCAGCAGGACCAAGTCGCGGTCCCAGATGGTTGCCGGACGCAGGGTCAACTTTTCGACATAAGCCAATATGGCGAGTTCACGCTCGCTAATGCCCGGAGCGGTGCGCCAGTCGCGACGTAGCCCGTCCACGAACGCGTCATCGAGCGATTCGACACGCAGAAACTCTGCGTGGGATTCGGTTCAGTAAAAGCACTTGTTGAGCACGGAGACCGTGGTGGCGATCATCTCGTGCTCGCGGCGTGACAGTGGCAGTTCCGGGTCGAGGAGTACCCCGAATGTGGCGAACGCGTGCTTGAGCGCCGCGGGAATCAGCGAATGGGACAGCGTTATCGAATCGTCCAGCACCGGTTGCGGAACCCGACCCGAATCCATCGGGGTGCCGTAGACCTTGGGGTACAGGCTGCGCTGCACCAGCATCGCCTCGCGGACCGCGTCGGATTGATCGGGACGAATTGTCTTCACCCAAGCCATGCCGCAATGGTACCCGACCGGATTCCCATGGGTGCAGGATCCGGAGCATCCCAACCGCGATGCCGGCGCCGTGGACGATTGGACGCAGGGATTGGCGGGGACGTGGGAATTTGGTGCGGGCGGTCGGGCGGATCTCAGGTGGACGCAGGGATCGCCGGTATTGCGCCCGAATCGCATGGGTATGCAAGGTAGCTTTCCGCGTTTCGACCTGCGTCGCGAATCCGATCGCGAGGGATGGCATTCGCTCAGGGACACCGGTCCGTTGGTGGGCGACGATCGGGGGTTGACAATCCCGATCAGCGGAACCGATCCGTACATCGGAAGCCCTGTGGCTGCGGTGCCGACCGGGGTTCCGCTTTGGTTGCGAGTCCGTCTGCGGTCCGAAGCCGCGGGCTTGGGCCAGGTCTTTTACTGGACCCCGGGCCGTGGCCGCGGGGCAACCGAGGAAGAGTCGGTGCGTTTCCCGGTGAAGGCCGGACAGGAAGTCGAACTGCGGATTCCGTTGCCTGCCCGCGACGAGTCCCCGATCCGGTTCCGATTCGATCCGCCCGGAGATGCGGGGCAGGTTGCGACCTTGTCGTTCCTAGGCTTGGAGCCCCGAACGGAGTTGGCGGAGCCGCGTTGGCCCAAGCCTCCCCGCCGCGCGGTGACCGGGGTGATGCTGCGGTCCGGGGATTGCATCCTGGTCATGGGAGCAACCGTGGGCACTTGGTCGTTGACCGTGCGCGGCGCGGAAGTGGCCCGGGGAAGCGATGCGCCGATGCTGGGTTGGCAGGACAAGCCGGACGGACGCCTGGCGTGGTTGGACTGGCGCGGACGGCGCTGGGATTTTCGACGATGGGGTTCGGGATTCCGGACATGGTGCACCGCCCGGGATCGTGCCGGGGCGAATTGGACTTGGTCTCAGGAGATTCAGCCTGCGCGGACAGGAGGTGGATTTCAAATACAGTCGACTCTGACGGTGGACCGCCCCCGCTGGCTGGCATGGTGGCCGGCATGGTTGGCGCATTCGATCTCGCAACGCAAGGACCAGGCGATTTTGTGCGGGGTGGAGTATCTGGATGCTCCGGATTCGAGCAGTTCGGAGGCGGATCTACGCGGTCCACAGTCGCAGCGTCAGGTCCCGGATCCGCACGCTCCCACCATTCCCCTGATGGCGCTCGCGGCAGCGGGAAATTGGTTTGCCCTGGACTGGGCACGTTCAGCCGACTCCGCACCGCTGTTCGATGTCCCCGACCGTCGTTTCGGAACGGGAACAGGATTGCTCGGCGTGGTGGCCCCCGGCGGGAGCCGCATTCCGGGTCGGTTGCTGCCGGCCGAGGGATGGCGGATGGGTCCGGGATTCCGGGTGCGGGTGGATGTCGGGCTACGCGGGGGTGCAGGTAGCAAGGACATTGTTCCCGCGTTGCAGGCATGGGTTGGCGAACATGGCTTGCCCAAGGTGCCGGTCTCGCCGGATGGAGCGCGCCTCGCGGCGATCGGATGGCTGGACTCGTTCATCCGCACCGAGACGGGTTACCGGCATGCCTGGCCTGCGGGGTTCGAACCGCAGAAGGCGGCGGACGCCGTGGTGTTGCAGCAATGGTTGGCCCGTCGGGTGGACCAACCCACCGCGCTTCGCCTCTTGACGACGGCAGAGAGTTTCGACCGGTCCATTCCCCAATCCGACTCCGGTGGGATCGGGCACGTGTCGACATTGGCTCCGGTTCTGGTGCGCCGGGGGACTCGGGAGTGGCTCGAATCCGCGATCCAAAGCGCCCGCATCGAACTGAAACGTTTCGATGCCGACGGCACCGTCTCTTGGCAACGGGCCGAGGGAAGCCTCGACTACGCGTCCACCCATTTTGCCAAGGACGCCAACGGATGGACGGCGTTGCCGTTGGTCAAGGTGCTCGAAACCGCGTCCCGAACCGGAGATCCCGACCTGCGTCAACGCGGGCTTGCGTTGCTGGAACAGCTAGACCGGCGTTTTCGACACACCGTGCCGCGCGGAGCACAGACATGGGAGATACCGCTGCATACGCCCGATATCCTCGCATCGGCGCACTTGGTCAAGGCGTTCGTCCTCGGGTACGCGTTGTCCGGTGAACGTCGCTGGCTCGAGGCGGCGAGGCGTTGGGCTTGGACCGGAGTCGCGTTCACCTACCTGACCGACCCCGCCAGAGGGGCGGTCGGAGTTTATGCGACCACTCCGGTGCTCGGCGCGACGCAATGGATTGCTCCCAATTGGATCGGTTTGCCGGTGCAATGGTGCGGGTTGGTGTACGCGGACGCCCTCTTGGATTTGCACTCCGTGGACGCCAACCCCGTTTGGCGCCAGCTCGCGGAGGGGATTGTCGCGTCCGCGTGGATACAGACACACCCTGCTGCGGGCACCGGCAGTCCGTCGTCGGCGATTCGTCGGCAAGGCCTGCTGCCGGACAGTTGGAATCTCTTGGCGGAGGTGCGCAACGATGCGGCAATCAATCCCGCGACCACGTTGGTGCCATGGTCGCGGTTGATCGGCGACCCGGTGGCCCAATGGCGGGTACTGTCGCCGGGTGGATGGAGTGTGCAGGCTCCCGGTCGGATCGACGCCTTGGGGGTTCGGGAATTCCGCGTGAAGGGCTGGCCGAACCAACCGTACGAGATTCTGGTGGCCAAAGCGGGTGCGGGGAAAATCTCGGGGGAACGCGACGGAGCGTCGGCGGGCCTTCCGTTCCGAACCGGACCCGGCTGGGCTGTCTTCGAGGCAGTCGGAACCGTACGGGTCAAGATCACCGAGAATTGAAAACCCCGTTCCGCCCGGAATCAACGGCTCTCAGGCCGACCGATTCGCGGGTGTGGACAATCGCACACTGCAGTCCTGGTGCGCTCCAACCCACAATATATGTGTCATGGTCCCGCTTCCGCCGTCTCCCGTTGTCCTAAGCCTTACCGTCGAGGAGGCCGACGCCTTGTTGCAGGTATTGTTGGAATCGCCGGTTCCGGACGGTATCGACGAGGCGGTGGTCAACGACGTCTTGGTGCAACTCGCGGAATCGTTACCGGGCCTTCGGAAACGCCGGACACAACCCGAATCACGCTCGCCCGTCCTGGCCTGTCGCTAGGCACCTCGGCGCGCGCACCGGTTGCACGTCCGACGCTGGGTCCCGAGCGCGTGGATCGCAATTCGATTTCTAGGCTTGGTTGCGTTACCCAAGGCTGCCCCTGCCGTTTGCGGTCGCCTTCCCCACCCCGGCGCGCCGGCGCTCGGGACCGAGGCGGCGAGTACCAACCCGGTCCACAAGCGTGCTTCCGTCGAGGGTGGAGAACGGTTTAGACCCGCTATTTGCGGTCGACCCCCTCGTAGCGCGGACGTTTGGGATCGGGCAATGCTTTCCCCTTACCCTTTTCCAGCAGGACCTTCACGCCTGCCTCGAGTTGCGGGTCCCGTCCATTGAGTTCGTCCTCGGGCGAACGTTCGACTCGGATATCGGGATCGGCCCCGGTGTGTTCGTGGTTGATGCCGTCCCAGATCCGGTACCAGCCCCGAAGCGGGGTGCGGACCGAGGATCCGTCCAGAAGGGAAGCCGCCCCGGTGGAGATGACCGCTCCGAAGGTCGGAACACCGATCACCGGTCCACGCCCCAGTCCTCGGAACGCATGGGCGAATATTTCGGCATTCGAATACGCTCTTTCGTTGATCAGCAGTGCCGCCGGCTTGTGCCACGGATAGAGCGGGAGGCGATCCTGAGGGTAGCCCGGTGCCCCCTCGCGTCCAATGGTGAACGCATGGCGAGGAATCGACAGCATGGTGAGTAGGTAGTCCGCAGTGGACCCGCCCCCATTGTCGCGAACATCGATCAGGAGGGAATCCTTGCCGTAGCCTTCCGCGTAGAGGGCCTGTTCGAACGCATCCTGACTGACCTTGTCCATGCCGCGGATGTGTTGGTAGGCGATCTTACCCCCGGAGAGGCGGGTGACGTCCTTGCGACGCCCCTCCACCATTTCGTCGTAGAGGAGCGAGTTGAGGCCGGCGTAAGAGACCGGGACCAGCACCACCTTGCGGATTTTCCCGTCGGTTCCGCGCACCTGCAGGTGCACCGCCTCCCCGACCTTGTCGGCCAGAAGGACATCCGGATCGGTATCGGGACCGAGCGGTTGATCGTCGATCGTCAGAACCACGTCGCCGGCTTCGACCTTGGTGGATTGCGCGGAGGCCGGGCTGCCGGTCACGACACGCGCGACCTTGAGTCCCGGTCCGGCATGGGACTCATCCCAGACGGTTCCCACGAAGCCGGTCGGCGGCGCGGGCGCATCCGGTTCGGAATCCCGAGACGGTGAATACCCCATGTGGGACGCATTGAGATGCCCCATCAGGAAGCGGATGACATCGCCGAAATCGGCGGGGTCGGACGCGGCGATGGCCATTGGGCGATAGCGTTCCCGCAGTGCCGGCCAATCCGCGCCATGGAATTTGGGATCGTAGAATTGCCGGTCCAGTGCAAGCCATGCTTCATCGTAGACAGCGGCTTGGACTGCGGCCCGGTTGATCTGGACTTTGGCCCGCCAGGCGATGGGGCGCGGGGCGTCGGCACCGGCAGACAACACCGCGAGTCCAGTCGCGCGAACGATCCAGAGCGACTTTCCGTCCTTGCTCCAACCCAGGGCACCGACTCCGCCGGCAACGATCTTCTTGGGCGTTCCCGAAGAGGCCCCTTCGGGCAGATCGATCAACGCGAGGTCGCCCGCGTCGTCGCTGATGCGCACCGCAACCGTCGTTCGGGACGAGTCTCCGCCAACCGCCAACGCCGCTTCGTCCCCGCGCAGGGTGGTGAGACGACGCACCCGTTTGTGGATGGCTTCGAAGTCGACGGCCACTTCCTTGGCAGCCGGTTTGGCGGCGGTCGCCCCGGAAGACGGCACAGCAGAGACACCCGACTGGCCACGCGCCTTTTCGCGAAGCTTGGCCCATTCCTCGGGCGTTCGCTCATCGTCGGCCTTGCGCAACCAAACGAACCAGACATCCGTTTCCCGCTCGACGCGTTCCGAGAGGAAGAAGAGTTTGGTGCCATCCGGCGACCAGGCCGGGTTGCCATCGTTGCGCGGGTGCATCGAGACATTGCGCGGCGCCGACGCCCCCTCCGCTGGCACCACCATCACTTCGTTGTTGTATTCCTCGTCCTCGGCCGTGAACGCAATCCAGCGACTGTCCGGGGACCAAGCGATATCGGAGAGTCCGTATGCAGTCGCGATGCGCCGTTCGGCGGATCCGTCGGGAGCGCTCACCCACAACGAGCGGTCGTCGCGAAGGAACGCCAACTGCTTGCCGTCGGGGGAAAGGACCGGAGAGGATTCGCGTTCGGATGTGCGGCTTATCCGGGTGAGTTTGTGCTTGCGTGCCTTGGCGATGCGGGGCTCCTCCGGATCATCGGAGACTGCGGTGTAGATTTCCGGGTTGCCGTCCCGCCGGCTGACAAAGTAGAGGGTTTTGCCATCGGCTCCCCAGGCGATGTCGGAGTCGCGCTGGGGGGCGTCGGCGATCTGGACCGCCTTGCCTCCGGTCGCCATTGCCGCGAAGATATCGCCACGGGCAACCAGAGCCATTTGTTCGCCATCGGGGGACGACACCACCTCGGTAGCCCCGTTGGAGAGTGTTGTGGATTCGATCGGATTGCGTCGGAAGTCGGCGGGAGCGGACGGTGTGAACGGCTTGGGGGTGGCGCCCGTGGAGAGGTCGAGGACTTCGATGCGGTCGCCGATTTCGTAGGCGACCTTGCTCCCGCCCGCGGCAACACTGGGGAATCGCACCCCGTCCCCGCGATGACGGGTCAGCGGGTTGGCCTTGCCGGAGGCAGTGTCGATCTTCCAAAGGTTGTAGGTGCCGTCCCGTTCGGAGACATAGACCAGTTCGCGGCCGCCGGGCAGCCATTGTGGCCAGAGGTCTTGTCCGTCGAAGTCGGTGACCCGTTTGGCCAGCTTGGAGCCCAGTGGGTGCAGGTAGAGATCGGCGGACGCTTCCCCGCGGTAGCCGCGGCGTGGCCAGTCCGAGGAGCCGCGTACGAACGCGAGGGTCTTGCCGTCGGGAGAGAGCTGGCCACCCACGGTGCGTGCGACCGAAAGAACCGGCTTGGGTCGGCCGGGATTGTCGGACGCGGCGACGGTGTAGAGAGCCGGGCCGAACGTTTGCAGTTCGCGGACCGCCGCCAGCAGGATTCGTTTGCCGTCATGGCTCCAGCCGAGCGGGTTGCTGCCGCCGGAGAAATGGGTGAGTTGACTGGGAGAGCCTCCCGCGGCCGGCATCACCCACGCGTCGTTGCGCCCGAGGCGGTTGGATTGGAACAGCAGTCGTGTGCCGTCGGGAGAGAACTGGACAGGGCGGTCGTAGGCGGGATGGATGGTGAGCCGCCGGGCTTGGTCCGGCTTGTCGATCGGCGCGGACCAGATATCCCCTTGCCATGAGAAGGCGATGGTCTTGCCATCGGGCGACAAAACTGGGTAGCGCGGGAAGGCGAGATTCTCGGCAAACGCGGGGCTGAGGAGAGCCAGTGCGGCAGCACTGAGGAGGAGGCGGTGCATGCGGGCATTGTACCGAGGGGACACGCCCGGTTGAAGTCGTTTCCGTACCCAAGTTTGAGGTGCAACGTCGGTTTTTCCGTCGATTGCGATCCAATCTGCGTTCCCTTGCGAGCCGGCTTAGCGGATTTCCCTATCTGCGGAGCCGGGTCGCGAGTCGAGGTCGAATCTGGAAACGTTCAGCGGGTTTCGGGAATCTCCACGGAACGCTGCATCAGGGTGACGTCGACCCAGCGGCCGAATTTTCGTCCGACTCGTTGCAATGTGCCGACTTCGCGGAATGCGTATCGGGTGTGCATTGCGAGCGAGACCGTGTTTTCCGAGGTGATCAGGGCGACGATTTCGCGGACTCCTTGGGCGGGAGCGGTGTCGACAAGGTGTTGGAGCAGTGCGGCACCGAGACCTTGTCCACGGAATTCGGGGGACACGTACAAGGAGTTCTCAGCGGTGGTGCGGTAGCCGGGCTTCGGATTGTAAGGCGACAGGGACGCCCACCCGACGACGTGCCCTTCGACCACGGCGACATAGGCCGGCCATGGATTGAAATCGTGTCGGCGCATCCACTCCTGTTGGACTTCGACCGAACGCGGTTCGGTGTCGAGGCTCGCGGTGGTGGTCTCCACCGCGGCATTGTAGATCGCGCGGATCGCTTCGGCGTCGTCGAAAGTTGCGGGACGAATGGTGTATTCCACGGGAAATTGTGGTTCGTCGTGCGCGGGCGCGCTCCCTGCGTCCGAGTCGGCGCGGTCACCGTGGGAACGGGCCCCTGCGCGGTAGAATGGGGCGCATCTCCCTCAGAAAGTCAGGACATTTTCCGTGATCCGATTCGACGCCCCGCTTTCCGAAACCGACCCTGAAGTCTGGGCCTCCATTCACGGCGAGGACAACCGTCAGGCGGACAAACTGGAATTGATCGCCAGCGAGAACATTGTCTCGCGGGCGGTTCGTGAAGCGGTCGGTTCGTCGCTGACCAACAAATACGCGGAAGGCTATCCGGGAAATCGTTATTACGGCGGTTGCGAGTGGGTCGACATCGCCGAGAATCTGGCCAGGGACCGTGCGAAGCAGTTGTTCGGTGCGGAGTACGCCAATGTGCAGCCGCACTCGGGCACCCAGGCCAACATGGCCGTCTATTTCACGTTCCTGAAGCCCGGCGACACGGTGCTGGGCATGGACCTCTCCCACGGCGGGCACCTCACTCACGGATCTCCGGTGAATTTTTCGGGTCAGCTCTACCGTTTCGTGGCGTACGGCATCGACCGTCAGACCGAGTTGCTCGACTACGATCATGTGCGCGACATGGCCAAGCGGGAGCGTCCCAAGATGATCACGGTCGGCGCCAGTGCGTATTCGCGTGCGATCGACTACAAGATTTTCCGCGAGATTGCCGACGAAACGGGTGCGTTCCTGTTCGCCGACATCGCGCATCCGGCCGGCCTGATTGCCAAGGGCTTGTTGCCGTCGCCGGTGCAGCATGCCCATGTGGTCTGCACCACCACCCACAAGACGCTCCGTGGTCCGCGTGGCGGGCTGATGTTGATGGGCAAGGACTTCGACAACCCGTTCGGACAGACCGCGGCGAAGAGCGGCCGTACGTTGCGCATGTCGGAGCTGCTCGACAAGATGGTCATTCCGGGGGTTCAGGGCGGACCGCTCATGCATGTGATCGCCGCGAAGGCGGTGGGTTTCGGGGAAAACCTCCAGCCTGAGTTCACGGAGTACGCGGCTCAGGTGATCGTCAACGCCCGTGCGCTCGCCGCGGCGTTGATGTCCCGGGGCTACCATGTTGTTTCGGGTGGTACCGACAACCACTTGATGTTGCTCGACCTGCGCAACAAGGGGGTCAACGGCAAAGAGGCGCAGCTCGCGATCGACGAGGCGGGGATAACGTTGAACAAGAACTCGGTCCCGTTCGACGACAAGTCGCCGCTGATCACGTCCGGCATCCGGATCGGCACGCCTGCGATCACGACCCGGGGAATGCGCGAGCCGCAGATGGAGCAGGTGGCGGACCTGATCGACCGCGCGATCGGCGCCCGCAAGGACACGTCCGCGCTGGCCGCGATCGCCGCCGAGGTCAAGGAACTCTGTTCCGGCTTCCCGATCTGGCGCTGATCAGGCTTTCGACGAATGGATCGACGCCCTTCCTGGGATGAGTATTTCCTGAGCATCGCGCGGGAAGTGGCTACCCGTTCGACATGCCGACGTCGCCATGTCGGTGCGGTGATTGTCCTGGACCGGCGGATTCTGTGCACGGGCTACAACGGTTCGCCGCCGGGTCAGCCGCATTGCGTGGAAGTCGGATGCCTGATCGAGGACGATCGCTGCATCCGCACCTTGCATGCCGAGCAGAACGCCATCGCGCAGGCGGCGTTGCACGGAGTCTCCACACGCGGTGCCACGTTGTACGCAACCTGCCGTCCCTGTCATGTGTGCGCGCGAATGATTGTGGGAGCGGGCTTGACTCGGGTGGTTTTCTTCGGCGACCTGCCGAGCGGTTGGGCGGCGGAGGTTTTGCGGGATGGCGGCGTGGAGGTGGTGTCGCTTCCGGAGCCGCCGCGCCGGTCGGGTTCCGATTGGGATACACTGGTCCTGCGATGACAGCGGCCCTTCTGGTGCAGATGGCCTTGGCCGCCGTAATCGCCGGCCTGGTGGTGCTGACCGCCACTCCGGCGGTGCGCAAGCTGGCGTTCGCTGCCGGGGTGGTCAAATATCCCCGCGACCGAGACGTCCACACCACCCCCACGCCGTCGTGGGGCGGAATCGCCATTGTGCTGGGCTTGCTGGCAGCTTTTGTCGGGTTGCGCCTTTTCGGGCCTTCCGCGGTGTTCACGCCGGCGCCCGGTTCGCATACACCGGAATCGTTGCTCGGCATCACACCGCGTCCCGTGCTCGGAATACTCCTGGGTGGTCTGCTCATCGCGGGAATCGGGATTGCGGACGACCGCCTTGACTTGTCCCCGAAGTGGCAGGTGCTCGGCTTGGTGGTCCCGGGTTTGGTGGCGGCGTTGATGGGCGCGCGCATTGTCGGCGTTTCCAATCCCTTGCCTGGCTTGATCCATGTCGGTCCGTATCTGGCACTCGGGTGGTTGTCGATTCCTTTGACCGTGGTTTGGGTGTTTGTGGCCACCAAGACGTTCGATTTCCTGGACGGTCTGGACGGGTTGGCGTCGGGGGTCGGTGCGATTGCCGCGACCACCATGGGATTGATCGCCTGCCGGCAAGGCGAGCCGGTGGTGGCACTTCTGGCAGCCGCCACTGCTGGAGCGTCCCTGGGGTTCCTGCGTTGGAACTTCCAGCCAGCGTCCATTTTCATGGGCAGTGTCGGGTCGTATGTGCTGGGCTATCTGCTCTCCATGCTGGCCGTGGTCGGAACATTGAAGGTGCCCGCCGCGGTTTCGGTCTTTCTGCCGCTGATGGTGCTCGGGGTTCCGGTCTTCGACGGCCTCTATGTAACCGGGCGCCGTCTCGCCCGCGGGCAACGTCCCACCGTGGCCGACAAGACCCACATTCATCATCGCCTGACGCAGCGCGGGCTCAGTGTCCGGCAGGCGGTCTGGACCATTTACGGGCTCACCGCGGGGGCGTGCCTCTGCGCGCTGGTGCTGGCCTGGGCAGGGGCGCGCTGATGCGTGTGGGGCTGCCGTTTTGGCGACGTAAACCGGCGGGAGGGTTTCCCGACATTTACCGGACCGGTGGACAGGTTGCCTTGCGGCCATTGCGACTTGGCGACGATATCGCGGTGTTCGAGTATGCATCCGACCCCGAGGTCACGCGGTTCCTGCCTTGGCACCCCGCACCGTCCCTCGAGACCGTCCGCTCTTTCCTGCTGCAGCAGATTGCTCGGCGGCGGCGTGGGGAGTCCTATGCGTTCGCAATCGAGCACTTGCCGACCCGGGTGATGATCGGCTCGACGGACCTGATGGGGCTGGATGGTCCCGACGAGGGATGTGCCGAACTGGGTTACATCCTGGGGCGCTCGTTCTGGGGGCAAGGCCTGATGACCGAGGCTGCGGCACTCACCGCCGACATCGGTTTCCACGAATTGGGGCTCCGACATCTGGACGCCTATGCGGATCGGGAAAACCGCGGGTCCTGCCGCGTGCTGGAAAAGGTGGGGTTTC
>CAZYBA010000042.1:4779-13459 GCA_964646105.1 uncultured Armatimonadia bacterium | reverse complement strand
CGGGTTCAAATGTCTTTCCAAGGATTTCCAGAACCTCGGGACCCAGGTGCGTGTGAAGGACGCCGCGGGTCAGGTCTGCGAAGAGATGACTTCCGACGTAGGCTGCGATCGAGTTGCTGCCGATCGTGCGCAACCAGGCGGTCCGCCTTTCCCCACCGGTCCTATCCGCGACCCAGACAAAGAACGCGAGGATCCACGCGCACCAGCCTCCGGAAAAGAGGACCCAGGCGGGGGTCCAGATCCGCTTGACCACCGGACAGATTCCAGTCTGGTCGAAGAGAGTTCCCAGCAGGATCCCGGCAAGTCCCCAGGCCAGCAAGTGCCTCACGGACCGCAAGGGCGAACTGGTGTCGCGCTGGAGCAGACGGCCTGCAAAAAGGCCGAGCAACATCGTCGCCAACGTCGGGAAGAAGCTGAGCGTACTGTATCCCCCGCCGTTGTAGTGAAAGGGCTCGGGGCGCGGCAAGAGGTTGAGGAACCAGACATCGAACGCGAACGCCGGGTTGGCGTTCTTGTTCCAATGGCTGGCGAATCCGGAAAGCAAGTGCTCCCAGCCGACAGGAACTCCGACCTCAGGACCGGGAGGTTGGGCCGGCCAGAACGCAAACAATCCCCAAAATCCGACGATGATTCCTCCGTAGAGAATGGCCTGCCATTTGGGTCGCCATCCCGCCGCCCAGAACAGCAACGGGTAGCCGAGACCGATCTGGCTGAGGGTGTCTTCAAAGGTCCATCGGGTTTGCGACCTTCCGACCGAACGTAGGAAAACCCCCAGAAGGATCAGGATCAAGGAGCGTTGCAGTGCATGAAGCCAAAGTCCCTGCCGTGTTTGGCCATCGTCGCTGCGTCGGGCGATTGAGAACGCCAGTGCGGTGCCTACCAAAAAGGAAAAAGACGGTTGGATGAGGTCGTGGAGATTGCATCCGGTCCATTCGACATGGTTTTGTGCAAGAGCCAACCACTTCCAGAGAATGTCACCGGGGCGCGCTTCAGATACCTTGTGGAATTCGAGGACTTCCGCCAGCATCAAAAACATCACCAGCCCCCGGAACGCGTCCACGGAGAGCCGTCGAGGACGGCCGACCGAAGCGGTTGCGGGGACTGGCGGTGTGTTCACGCGATCAGAAGGTGTCGCTGGTCCGGTATGCGGCAATCAGGGCGAGTTCGCCCTCCTTGCCCGGACGAGAGTTTCCGTGTTCCATCCCCATCACACCGGCAAAGCCTTTGTTCTTGATGTGGCGGAAAAGGTTGCGGTAGTTCATTTCGCCCGTGGTCGGTTCGTTACGTCCCGGGTTGTCGCCAATTTGGAAATACGCGACTTCCTTCCATGCCAGATCGATGTTCGGGATGATGTTCCCTTCCGTGATCTGTTGGTGGTACATGTCGAACAGGATTTTGCAGGACGGTGAATTGACCGCACGGCAAACTTCGTAAGCCTGGGGGATCTTGGACAGGAACATTCCAGGGTGGTCGCGCCAGGGGTTGAGTGGCTCCAGAACCATCACCAGATTGTGGGGTTCGAAGATTTCGCAGGCACGGCGCAGCGCGTCGACCACATTGGCTGTCTGATAGCCCATCTCGAGACGCGCGTCCAGCGTGCCCGGCACCACGGTCATCCACTGGGCATTGACCCGCTTCGCGACATCGACCGCTGCCTTGCATTCGGCGAGGAAGCGATCGAGGGTGTCTTTCTTGCCCGTGGTCAACGTCGGCTGCCAGGCAGTGCCTCCATTCACCACGAAAACGCCCATGGTCATTTTCAGACGGGCGAGTTCCTTGGAGATGGCTTCCTGTTCTGCGACGGACCGGCCGGACATACCGTTGTCCTCCAAGGCCGAAAAGCCTTGGTCGGCCATGAACTTGAGTTCATCGATCGGTCCGCCGGGAGCATGGTTTCGAAACATCCCGAAATGGGGTGCGTACTTGAGCTGGAACGACTTACCGGACTGGGGAGTTGCCTCGGCGGCCGGGGCGCCGACGGCGGAGACCGCCGCCGACGCCACCACGCCGGAGAGGAGTTCGCGGCGACGAACCATGGGTCAGGCCCCCTTCATCTTGCCGTCGAGAAGCTGGGTGCGTCCCGGAATGGCCACCGGCGGAACCGGCAGGCTGCCGAACTCGAACTTGGCCGGCAGGATGTCGAGGTCGAGGTTCAGCGCTTGCTCGAAGGTCACTTCCTGCCCGGTGTAGGCGCTCAGGCGACCCATGATCGCGGTGAGGGTGGATTCGGCGATGCGCTTGCCTTCGTTGAGAGGCTTGCCGTCCCGGATCGACTTGATCAGATCGATGTGTTCCTGGACATACGGGTCGGTCTGCTTGCCCTCGAAGCGCCAGTTGGTCGCGCCCTTGATGGAGCCGGCCGGGTTGGAGGTTCCCTTGGTGCCCACGATCCGCTCGGAAACCCGTGACGCGGTCCCGTCGATCTGACGGCACATGGACTGGACCAGCACACCGTTGGCGTACTCGAACTCGATCGCGAAGTGGTCGAAGATATGCCCGTACGCGGCATCCTTGCGCACTTCACGCCCGCCCAAGCCGATAGCCTTGACCGGAGGACCACCGAGCACCCAGTTGGCGACGTCGATGTTGTGGACATGCTGTTCGACGATATGGTCGCCCGAAAGCCATGTGAAATAGAGCCAGTTCTTGAGTTGCCATTCCATGTCGGTCCAAGCGGGTTGGCGGGTGTTCATCCAAAGGCCGCCTTGGTTCCAGTAGATCTGGGCGGCGACAACATCACCGATGGCACCACCCTCGATGCGCTTGATGGTCTCGACATAACCCGCTTGATGGCGTCGCTGCGTACCCGCCACCACTCCGAGCTTCTTCTGTGCACCCTTGGCAGACGCGGCAATGACACGGCGGACACCGGCCGGATCGACAGCGACCGGCTTCTCCATGAAAATGTGCTTACCGGCCTCCACGGCGGCTTCGTAATGTCCGGGTCGGAAACCCGGCGGAGTCGCGAGGATCACCAAGTCGATATCCGCGGCCAAAACCTGCTTGTAAGCATCCCAGCCGGTGAAAACCTTTTCCGGGGTCAGCTTGGTGCGACCAGGCTTGTCCTTGGCGAGTCGCTCGTACAGCGATTTCGCCCGGTCGGGGAACAGATCTCCGATGGCGGTGATCTCCACCGCCGGATCGGCGTCCAGGCAGTTGTACGCCGCACCGCTGCCGCGTCCACCGCAACCGATCACACCGACGCGAATCTTGCCGCTCCCCTGCGCATGGACAGGTGTGACGGCGCCCGCCAGCAAGGCTGTCGCGGTGGCGCCACCGAGGAAACCGCGACGTGTCAACTCATTACCCGGAGAATTGCTCATTGAAATCATTCCTTTCACTGCGTAGGACCATCTTCACAAACCAGACGGATTCCCGGATAGGGACCGTCGCTCAGCCACCATTTGGATTTCGGTATTTGGGCGTCGGACATTTGCCAGTCGGGTTGCCAGTATTGGCGGGCCTTTACCTGAACATCCTGCGCCTTGTCGTTCCAGCAGCCTCCCCGGATCGGTTCCTTGCCAGGGGGTGTACCGTCCGGAGCAAAACAAAACTCGCCGACATTGCCCAGCATGTCGTACAAGCCGAACCGGTTCGGAGCGAGTTTCCGGACTTCCATCGCCTTGTCGACTGCGTTGTCACGGAACCATGCCACCCGCTTGAGTTCGGCCGCGTTTAAAGCCTTGATCGGCTCCCCGCCGGACGCGGCCCATTCCCATTCGGCCTCGGTGGGAAGTCGGTACTTGCGTCCGGTCTTCTTCGACAACCATTCGCAGAAGCGGACCACGGCTTGGTAATGCATGCCCAGTGCCGCGTAGTTCACATGACCGAATCCTCGGTCCGGCGCTCCGTACGGTTTCGACGGCCGCGACTCGGCGTCCACCCCCGCGGCCTTCTGCTCTTCGGTCAGATCAAGCCGGTACGCGAATACATCGAACAGGCTCCAAAGGACCTCGGTCCGGCTCATATAAAAGGCCTTGGCACCGGGTGCCACCGGGACGGGAACCATTTCCCACTCAACCAATGTCCCCGGCAACTTGTCGACAAACGGTTGACGTCCATCCGGCAACGGGTACGAAATCGGTTTGGGCAACGGCGACAATGTCGGCTTTGCAGGCGGTTTAGCCACCGCCTTGGTCGGTTTGGCGGGCTTCGCAGGTTTCTGAGACCACGCAGGCCCCGATGGTAGCATGGCGATGACAACGACCCCGGCCGCCAACGTAAAAACCATTTGTGTCAACGACCCGCGTTTGTTGAAGCGGGTTCTTTCTCGCAACACCGACCGCCAACCCGCACTCTCCGTCGCCACCATTCGGATCCTCCCGATGTCTAACCCCGCGCGCCAGTACAGCACAGCAGGCCAGAGTGTATATACGGAAATCCATATGGGAGTTCCTGTTCGGATCACACTCTTTTCCGCCGATTCCGAATCGGGGAAGTCGCTGGCGCGCCGTATCTACGCATGCATCGCACGTCTGGAGGACATCTTCTCCGACTGGCGCCCCACCAGCGAATCCTCCAGGCTGTGTGCACATCCCGATGCATGGATTTCCGTCTCGAATCCGTTGTGGGATCTGATGGAAATCAGCGACCGCGTTGTGAAAGCGACCGACGGATTGTTCGATCCGACGGTCGCCCCGCTGGTGCGGTTGTGGCGCGAGTCGCGTCGAAACGCAAAATTGCCGGAGGCGAAGGCGTTGGAAAGCGCCCGGGCCCGCACCGGATGGCACCGTATCGAGCGGGACGCCAAAGGCAAGCGGATTCGGGTCGCAAAAGGCACGCAACTCGATTTCGGTGGAATCGCGAAGGGATATGCATTGGCCCTCGCCTGGGCTGAAGCAACCCATTTCAGCCCGATTCCGATATTGATCGAAGCGGGTGGAGACCTGGTTTGCGGTGACCCGCCCCCAGGTCGAGCCTCGTGGCGAATCGCTCTTCCGGACGGTCGGCGACTGGATATCTCCCGACGACACCTTTCGACCAGCGGGGACGACTATCAGAGTGTGCTCGTCGACGGACGACGTTACGCGCACATTGTCGACCCCCGCACGGGGCTCGGCGCCACCGACATCCGCCGGACCAGCGTCCTCGGATCCAACGGTGCCGTTGTCGATGCGATCGCCACGGCGGCCTGCCTGATGGAACCGGATGCGGCCCGGAAACTCGCGCGCAGGTTTCCCGGCATCGAATTGCTCTGATCCATGCGTCGTGCCGAAGGAATTGCGGGCGGTGCCCTTGCAGGACCGAGGACAGGTTTGCGCGAAACGCAGTCCATGACACCACGCGACATCACCACTCCCCTGCGCACGGGTTTTCCCGTCTGGCCCGGACACGCACCGGTTGGTTTGCGAATCGACAAAAGCCACGAGGCGGGCGACGGAGTGCAGATCACCCACCTCGATTTCGGTGCACATACCGCAACCCACCTCGACGCTCCGCGACACTTCGTCCCCGGCGGCGGCCTGGTCACCGACCTTGACCTCCGCGATCTGATTGGCCCCTGCATTGTCCTCCACCACTCTGGAGAAGGCCCGATCGGCCAGGACTTTTTCCAGGAAAAACTGGCGGGTAGGCCGCGTGCACGGCGTGTACTTCTGTCGTGCGAAGCCAACGCGGGAAAACTGGAAGAGCCCGGATTTTTCGAAGGCTACACTGCGATCACCGACGACGCTGCCCAGTGGCTGGTAGCACAGGGACTTCGCTTGATCGGCACCGACTATCTCTCGATAGGACCATTCCACCACGGCAATCCCGAAGTCCACCGCACGCTGCTCGGAAACCGAGTCGTCATTGTCGAGGGCCTGGATCTACGCGCAGTTGCCGAGGGAAACCATACGCTGGTTTGCCTGCCGATCCTGCTTCCGAGCGACGGTGCCCCTTGCCGGGCGGTATTGTTACCCGAAGGAGCACTGCCCGAACCGTACGTCGATTGACGCCGACGCATGATCGCCGTTCCCAGGTCGTGCCTTATGAACCGGCACCGCCGACGCCGAAAACAAAACCGGCCCGGGGGATTATCCCCGGGCCGGATTTCTGTGCATGGACCGGATTCAGCGCGCCGAATACAGTTCGGCGACCTTACTCCAGTTGATCACATTCCAGATTGCCGCGAGATAGTCCGGGCGCTTGTTCTGATACTTCAGGTAATAAGCATGCTCCCAGACATCGATGCCGAGGATCGGCGTGCCCTCGCAACCCGCGACCGTCTTGCCCATGAGAGGCGAATCTTGGTTGGGGGTCGAAGCCACACTCAACGAACCGTCTTCAGCGGCGATCAGCCACGACCATCCGGAGCCGAAGCGCTTCACACCGGCGTCGTTCATCGCCGCCTTCAGTCCGTCGACGCCACCGAACGCCTTGTCGATCTCACCGGCTAGTTCGCCGGTCGGCGACGACGGGCCGCCGGGGGTGAGGATTTCCCAGAACAGGGCATGATTCGCATGCCCCCCGCCGTTGTTGCGGACCGCCATACGGATGGCATCGGGGACCGAACTCAGATCCGAGATCAGATCTTCCACGGCCTTGCCTTGCAGTCCGGGATGGTCCTTCAACGCCGCGTTCAGGTTGTTGACATACGCTTGATGATGGCGATCGTGGTGGATCTCCATTGTCATCGCATCGATATGCGGTTCGAGTGCCGAAAAGGCGTAGGACAACGGCGACAGCGTGTGCTCGGCCATAGAGGTGTCTCCTTGAAAATGGGTCGGGGGACCGCGCCGCGCGCGATGCGGATGGCGGTCCGCGCAATTATACCCAACCGTCCCCGCCCCGGGTTCCCGATGGATGCCGGATCCCCGGGTATTCTGGAATCATGTCGGATTTCTCCAACCTTTTTGCACCGTTGCCCGTCGGAACCACACTTTCGCTTCCGAACCGAATCCTGATGGGCCCGATGACCCTGAACCAAGCGACCGAGTCGGGACACATCACCAGTTGGATTGTCGATTGGTACGAGCGACGTGCGAAAGGCGGGACAGGAACCTTGATCGGTGCCGCTGCGTTTGTCGCGCAAAACGGTCGCGGCTGGGCCAACGCTGTGGGCATCGCCGACGATTCCTACACGGACGGTTGGAAACGGTGCGTCGAAGTCGCGCACGCGCACGGCGCGCTCTTCGGCCCGCAACTGTTCCATGCCGGTGCCGCCAGCCGAATTGCACTGCTGGGACACACCCCCCTGTGCCCTTCCGAATGGACCCGCGAGGGCTTCGATCCTGCCCGCGAAATGACTTCCGACGAGATAGAAACAGTTATCGACGCCTTCGCGGCGGCGGCACGGCGCGCCGTCGAGGCGGGCTGCGATTTTGTTGAAATCCACGGTGCGCACGGGTACCTGGTCCACCAATTCTGGCGCCCGGATGTCAACCGGCGCAACGATCGTTGGGGCGATCCGCTGGCATTTCCCACCGCAGTAACCGGGGCAGTCCGGGCCAACCTACCCGCTGCGGCTCCCCTCCTTTACCGATTTTCCATACATGCCGACGACCCGACAGCGACGAACAATCCTGTGACACCCGAGTCCCTCGGCGTGTTTCTGCGCGCGCTTGAAGAAGCCGGTGTGGACGCGTGGGACATCTCCTGCTGGCACGAGAGCCGACGGGGCTATTTCGGAACCGATCGCCTCCTACCCGACCATGTCCGCGACCATTCACGCCTGCCACGGATCGTCGCCGGCAACCTGCTCACCCCCTCCGATGCGTCGCAGTACATCGCCGAGGGCCACGCGGAAGCGGTCGCACTGGCCCGTGCGCTCATCGTGGACTCACGCTGGGTCGAAAAAGCCCGCCACGGCCATCCGGAGACGATTCGACCGGTGGATGCGGAGGGATGGAGGGTCATCCAATCCGGAATCGATCCCGGGGCCTAGCCCGGCCGGGGAACTTGCACGACTGCCCTGCGAGGACGATATAACCCTATTCCCACCTGCCGATCCGCAATGAACGAGAATCCCCCTCCCACCACTCCCATCCGACTAGAGGACATCGCACGCGCAGTCGGAATTTCCCGTTCGGAAGTGTCTCGGGTCCTCAACAACCGCGTTCGGGAAGGACGCGGTGTCAGCCTGGACAAGCAACAGGAGATTCAACGGCTGGCCCGGGAATGGGGCTATGTACCGAATAGGAATGCTCGCAACCTGGTCCGAGGCCAGACCGATTTTGTAGGGATGCCGATTCAGGTCGGCCCGGATCGTCAACTCTCCCCCCACTACCACGAGCTGGTTGGCGCGTTGACGGCAACCCTGGGGCGTCGCGGGCTGCATCTGGTGCTTGTCGATGTGCACGACGACCCGATCGAACCGTTGATGCGATTCGCGCGTGCACGGTCCGTCGACGGTTTCCTGTTGACCGACATCCAAGTCGACGACCCGCGTCCGGCCCTGCTCATGGAACTTGGCCTTCCCTTTGTCGTGCGGGGAACCTCGCCCCTGCCCGACATGCCGGCTGTAGGAATGGACAACCGCGAAGTGGGGCGGATTGGAATTTGTCATCTCGCCGCATACGGCCACCGGCGAATCCTGTTTCACAGCGTCGGTCGGACCTTGATGGCAGGTACCGGGCGCTGGCACGGATACCGCGAGGCCGTCGCGGAACTGGAATGCAAAACCGACATCGTGTACGTCGACCACGTCTGGCGCGAGGAAGACGTCCATCGGTTTGCACTCGAAGTCCTGTCGGATCCCAAA
>CAZYBA010000042.1:0-4769 GCA_964646105.1 uncultured Armatimonadia bacterium | reverse complement strand
GGTGACCTGCCTGAACGCCCGTTTCATGCGCCGAGTGCTGCCCGATATCGACGCCATCGACATCCGTCAGGCGGAAATCGCCCACGCGGCGGGCGAGATGCTTGCGGATGTGGTTCGCGACCCGGAATCGCACCGGCGGCAAACATGGATCCAACCGATTCTCGAGGTACGGGGTTCCGTCACCCACCCCCGCCTCTGAGACCGACGTCGCAGGAGCACGTGCCAGGTCTCCCTGCGAAGAGGCTCGATGTAGCAGTCGAACGAGGACCAGTCATCGAAACTTGGGCAGATGCCCGGTCGGTCGGTCCGCCTAACCCGTGCTTTGCATGGCAGCGGCGATACCCGTGATCGACAGCAACAACGGTTCCCGCCACCGGTCGGGACTCGTGTCGCGATCCGCCGCGTCCATGAGCGCGACTTGCAACAGGGACAGCGGCACCACCAACGGATTGCGCATGGCGACCGTCGCCCGCACCACAGGCGCATGCTCCATCAGGCGTTCCCGCTGTCCGGTCACTTTCAGCAACCACTCGACCGTTCGCCGGTGCTCGGACGCGATTCGGTCGTGGAGCGCGGTTCCCAATTCCGCCGGAGACACCCGGCTTGCATAATGCTGCGCGGTCTCCAATGACGTGCGCGTCAGTTCGAGCTGCGCATTGTCGACTACCGCACGGAAGAAGCGGTAGTCACGGTACATCTGCTGCAGTTCGGCAAGACGTTCGGTCTTGTCCCCGACATACCAATTCAGGGCGCTACCGAGGCCGTACCAACCGGGAACGATGTAACGGGACTGAATCCACGCGAAAACCCAAGGGATCGCCCGAAGGTCGTCGACCGTCGTGATCGCGGAACCGGATCGGGAGACGGGCCGGGATGCGATGGGCAGTCGGCTGATGTGTGCGATCGGGGTCGCCTGGGCGAAGAAAGTCCAGAACGACGGATCGTCGTGGACCATCGCCCGGTAGACCGAGCGGCTGTGCGCCGCCATCGTGCGCAGGGCGGCCTTCCAGGACTCCGGTTCGACCGAGGGTTCGGTGCCGGACGCGGCGATGAGCGACGCCGAGACGATTTGTTCGAGGTGGCGGTGCGCGATGGGTGCCAAGCCATACCGGAAGGAGATCACCTCTCCTTGTTCGGTGAATCGGATGCTGCCGTCGAAACTGCCCGGCGGTTGCAAAAGGATTGCCCGGTTCGCCCGTCCTCCCCCGCGCCCTACGGTTCCACCGCGACCGTGGGAGAGGCGCATGCGGACGCCGGCGCTGGCGCAGACGGCGGCGAGCTTGGCCTGCGTATCCTGCAGAGCCCAATTGGCAGCCAGGAATCCTCCATCTTTGCTGGAGTCCGAATACCCCAGCATGATTTCTTGAAATTCACCACGGCTTTCGACATGCAGGCGGTATTCCGGTGTATTGAACAGCCGCGCCATCAGTTCGCCCGACCTTGCCAAATCGTCAATGGTCTCGAAAAGGGGTACGAAGTCGATTTCGCCGCGGAGTCCGGCCTCCTTGGCGAGCAGCAACGGTTCGAGGAGATCCGACACCCCGTGGGTCATCGAAACGATGTAGCAGGTGACACTGCGGGGGGAGAGTTCGCGACGGGCCCGCCGGATGACATCGAAGACACGCAACACCTCTCGCGAGAGGTCGGAGAGTGGTGCGTCGATGGCTACCAACGGGCGTGGGGAGCGCAGTTCAGACGTCAGAAGGGCGACCTTGGCCTCTTCGGGAAGGTCTGCGTAGCGGGTTCCGGCGGGAAGCACGCCGGCGAGCTGGAGAATCTCCCCGACTGCAGTGGCGTGGACATCGCTGTGCTGGCGGACATCGAGTGACGCCAGATGAAAGCCGAATGTCCCGGCCTGGCGGATCAGATGGGCAAGGTCGCCGGTATCGGCGATTGCGGCGGCATGGTTGCGCCGCAGTGCCGCGTCCACGATCTGCAAATCCGCCAGAAACTCCGTTTCGTCCCGGTACGCCCACGCATCCGGGGCACCGTCGCCGCCGGCCGCCTGATTCTCGACATGCCTGCGCGCGCCGCGCAACCGCTCCGCAATGCAGAGCAATTTGAGCACATAGGGTTCCGCACGATGGCGGCGGATTGTTTCGACCGGGATGGGAACCTGTTCGAGATCGGCGGCGAGCGACCCATGCAGCGGGTCCGTTTCTGGAGCCCCCTTCTGACCCAAAGTCAACGCGATGCGCACGCGGTGTACACGCGCGAGGTAGAAATCCAACGCGACCCGGCGGTGCTCCAGCAGGGTTTCCCATGTCACTTCCGATGTGACATTGGGATTGCCGTCGCGATCTCCCCCCACCCATGAACGAAATGTCAGGAACGGGCCGGTCGGGAACATTTCCCCCGGGTAGGCGGCACGCAACGCCCGCCCGAGATCGTCGTGCAACCAGGCGACAACATCGAGAATCGTCCGTTCGAAAAAGTAGAGGACATTGCGCGCTTCTTCGCGGACGGTGATGGCGGCGGTCCGGATTTCGTCGGTCTGCCACAGTTCGGTGAGTGTACGCAGCACGGTTTCCTCGGCGCGCTCCACCGAGTCTCCGAGCGGTTGATCGAGGCTGCGGATTTCATGGGCTGGCACTCTTGCCGCCAACGCCTCCGCCATGCGCAGCAATTTGTCGAGGACGGCACGTCGGCGTGCCTCGGTCGGGTGCGCGGTCAGGGTTGGCGAGAGGTCGAGACGTTGCACCAACGCCCGCATCTGCTCGGCGCTCACCCCTGCGTCCTTGAGCCGGTACACCGCGTCACGGATCGATTCCGGCCGGGGGCGTCCCTCCCTACCGTCCGCGCGATCGCGGTTGACCCGGACGATTTCCTTTTGCTCGGAGGTGTTGAGCAGTTGGAAGAAAACGGTCAGTGCCCGCAGCAGGGATGAGCAGGTGGCAGGATCCGCCAATTCGGGGAGTGCGGCAAACAATTTCTCGGGAGTGGTTCCCTCGCTGTGCGCAACCTTGATGAAGCGATGGGCCAGGTCGAGGAAGCCTTCCCCCTCTTGCTCGGCCAAGACACGGGCGAACAGTCGGTCGAGAAGTTCGATGTCGTCGCTGAGGGGCTCGGGCAGGCCGCATTCGCGGGGAAGCAGCCCTGCTAGGGAGTGCATATGGGCATTCTAGCACGGTGCCACGGGGACGCTGCCAACCCATTCCGGGGCGGGAATACGGAGTTCGCCCCATGCTACAATCAGGCAATGCCTCCCCCGCCTTTTCCGTCTCGGTTCCGCGACCGATCCGATTTGCGGGGCCATCCGAGCGTGTCGTCTGTCGAGGACCGTGACGCTGGCTGGATGGTTGTCCAGAGTCGTACTGCGCCGTCGTCGAAGGACCCCCACTACGGAGTGGAATTGGCGTCGTCCACCGGGGTTTACGAGGCCGTGCCATCGGGCTCACTCGAATTGCGAACCCGGGTCCACCATGTCGCCGACGACTCACCGCTGGCGATGTCTTGCGCCCGCGGGGTCGCGTCGTTGATGCGGCTTCATCGGGATCGGCTCGGGCGCCCGACCCTGTTCCCGAGATCGACCCCGGTTGCGGAACTCTGGCTCGTTCCCCGTCCCGCCGCGGATCCCGGTGTCGGCGGGGAGACCCGCACCTCCAACGTTTACCTCTGGGACTGTCGGTTCCGCCGCTCCGCGCAGGAGTGGGCCCGCACGCTCGCGCACGAATGGGGCCATCTGACGTTGCCTGCGGCGCGTGGGTTCGCATCCCCCGAGGGAGATGCCGCCGGACACCTGGGGGAAGCGTTGTACCTGGAGTGGCTCGCCGCCGAAACCCATGGCGATGAATCGGGCGACTTCATGACACCGTCGGTCTGCCGGATGTGGACCGAACGACACAATTCGCCTCGTTGGCAGCGCTACCAACGTCTCGGGCCAACCGACCCGGACCTGGAACGCCGTGATCGCTCCGGAATGGATGCTTACGTGGGTGCTGCGCTCGGCATCGGGGCATCGTTCGGTTCGACAACACTGGGCACCGTCCTGCGCGGAATCGACAACGACTCACCGCGCGAATTGTTCCAATCGTTGCGCCGGCATTGCGCGGAACAAGAGCAAGTTCTTGTGAAGTTGCCTGCCTGGGTCCCCCTCCCCGCCGGCCGGTTCCGCATCGAGGGCGCGCCCGGAAACGGCATTCTGATCGTCGACGGACAAAAATCCCGCCACGCGTCGGATGCGGCAGGGGTGCGGTTTGCCCGTGCCGGCTGGCACCGGATCGAGGCGGGACCGGGCCAGCGCACGGCGGCTTCGATCACCCGGATGAACGCCTGATGGACTGGAAACGTACCGCCCCTTCCTACGCCAAACTCAACCTGACCTTGGATGTCGGGCTTCCGCGCGCCGACGGCTACCACGACATCGATTCCATCGTGGTTCCGCTTTCCATCTCCGACGAAATCACGGTCTCCATTCGGCAAGGAACCGGCCAAGTCAAACTGGTTGTCAAGGACAAACGTCCGGACCGGATCGCGACTCCGCCCATTCCGCGTGGCGAAGCCAATCTGGTACACCGGGCGGCAACCCTTGCCCGTAACGCTTGGCATTCGGAGGACGACATCGACATCTGGTGCACGCTGGTGAAGCGGTTGCCCGCCGAGGCTGGATTGGGTGCCGGGAGCAGCAACGCCGCCTGCGTCCTGCAGCTGCTGACATCCGCATTCGGGCGTTCCCCGGTTGAAACAGCCCGCTTTGCCGCAGCTTTGGGATCGGATGTCCCCTTGTTCCTCGCCGGAGGTGCCGTCCGCATGCGCGGACGCGGGGAGAT
>CAZYBA010000041.1:468-13781 GCA_964646105.1 uncultured Armatimonadia bacterium | reverse complement strand
TGGGTCTCCCCACACGCTTTTGAGGCGCGCGTGTCTACCGTTCCACCACTTCGGCGAGCGATCCAGAGTATACGTCCCGGGGGATTGCCCCGCAACCTCCCGGAGCGACGTCCCGGGCACGCTCGGAAATCAAACGCCCTCGTTGGTGTTTCACGGCCCCTCGTGAAAACACCGACAAGGGCGCGGCACACCGTCCATCCGATCGCCCGTCCGCAGTTCTGCGTCACCGAACCGAGGCGATCGAAGGCAGGACGATGGAACCGATCCCGATGCGCGGACTAGGCGACTGCGCCGGCCGGCTCGGAAACTTCCGGCTCGACCGCTGCCTCGCCCGGTCGGTAGCTTGTGTAGACCAAGACAGGAATGTCCAAGGCCCCCAACTGGCGCTGAATGATCGGATAGACATCGTCCCACTCCAGGCCGCCTACCCCGGTGGCGAGGCGCGGCAAAGCGACACTGGTGATCTTTTCCTTCTCGATCCACTTGCGCAATGCGTGCAGCGCATCGTTCACCCATTCCGTATGGGCACGACCTGGATGCCCGCGGTGATGATCCGGCGCCTTTTGGGTCAGCAAGTTGACGATGCGGACTCCTCCCACCCCGGCCCAATCCCAGATATCGCCGGGCTGCGGGCTGCTCGTGAAACAATGGTGGCGGAAATCACGGACCATCGAAGGCCATCGTTCCCGCAATGCGAGCGCCAATCCGCGATCGAAATGATCGTCCGGTGCGACCCCGTGCGCGATCACCGCCGCGCGCGAGAGCAGAATGTCGCCGGTTACCTCGTGAATCATCAGGAATCCCTCCCATTGGCCCGCTGGCGGGCACACGGTTACGGTAGCGCCACCCGGCCGGCGGCAAATCCGCGGAACGGCTGATTCGAGATCCCCGTGACGGCGGAATGTGCGGAAGCCCGCGGGACGAAGTCCGCCCCACGCACTTGCGAAACAGATACTGACCGCCTCCCGCTTGCCGCCCGGTGCCGATGGAAGGAGGACAGACTAACTGGCTATTGGGCGAAGGCGAGCCGCTCCTGCCCAAAATCCCGCAAGAACGACCGTGGCCCTCAGGCGACGTCGTCCGGCCACGCCTCGGCCCCGAGCAGACGACGCCCCAGTTGGGTCAGAGGCGCGGTGGTTCCGTGGTCGCGCTCCCAGTGACGTGGATCCCCGAGCACCCATTCCGCATCCCAAGCCGCTCGGTCCCGCCAGCAACGCACACGCTCGGCAATCGCCGACGGATCGTCCACCGCCGGCCACATCGTGATGTACTGCGCGAGCCGCGGCCTGTCGGAAACATTGCGGCCGTTTCCGTGCAACAGCCGCGTATCCCAGATCACCATGTCCCCCGCATCCCCGACCACCGGAACCGCATTGATTTCCGAAAGAACCGCAGGGGAACGTCCCCCGGGACGCGGCATTCCGGGAACTGCCTCGCCCGAAGCCGCCCAACGCGTGATCAACTCGTGATGGCCCGGCACACAGCAAAAACCGCCGCGCTCGGCCGGAGTCTGGTCGAGATACAAAACGCCCTGCACCCGGAACGGCGCCACGTGAGCGGTCGCCGGATCGATGTCCCAATGCAGCATCCCCGGATGGTCGTACTCGGGATGGTCGGGATGCACCGGAGGATTGAAATTGACCCGGTCGAAGCTGACATGCAGCCGTTCGGTGCCGTAGATCTCCGCGAACAGCGCATGCATGCGCGGGTGCTGGCGGTTTTCCCACATCTCCGGCTGCTGGTACACCTCCAACATGCCGCCGCGCTGCAACGGCAAACGGTACCAGTCGGACGGTTTGTCGGGGTCGAAGCCGAGGAAACGATAGATCAGGTCGATCACAGCGCGGCAGTTCTCGGGCGGAACCACCCCCCGCACATGCAGGTAACCGTTCTCGCGGAAAAAACGGCGGTCGTCGTCGGTGAGAATCGCCATGGCCCCTTGCCCTTCCCGATTGCCCGTCGCCGGACAACACAGACCCAGTTTACCGACTCGATCCGCCCGCCCCGGACCATCGTCCGCACAAGCCAACCCGATGCCTTCGTCCCGATGGACGTTTCCGACCGGGCGCCTCCGACAGTTCCGGACGAGACGCCCCCGTTGACGGGCAGTCCGGCGACTGTGCCGCGCAATTCCTCCGACGGTACACTTTCGCCATGGACATTTCCCCCAACGACCTCCCGGTCACCGTGAAGAAGCCGTGGGGCTATGAAATCTGGTACGCCTGGACCGACCAATATGTCGGCAAAATCATCCATGTCGATGCAGGCCACCGGCTCAGCCTCCAATACCATGTCGAAAAGGACGAGACGAGCTACCTGCTGAAGGGGCGGATGCTGCTCACCAAGGGGCCCGATCCGGACAACCTGACTGTGGTCGAGATCGGCCCCGGTCACCAATGGCGCAACCGTCCCGGCGAGATCCACACCATCGAGGCGATCGAGGACGCCGATGTGCTGGAAGTGAGCACCCCGCACCTCGACGATGTGGTGCGGTTGCAGGACAGTTACGGGCGCGAAGGCACCAACGCCCCTTAGGGACGGGACAGGACTGTCGAACCGACGTTGTGGACCAATTCACAGCGCCGATCCGAATCGAACCCGTCGGAAGCGGAGTCTCAACCGTGTCGGGCACGGCAGCGGGACCGTGTCGCGCATTTCGCAAGGAGTATGCCAATGGATAAACGTTGGTTTGGCGCCGGTCTGGCGCTCGCAGTTGTGTTGCCGTTGATGGTCACGGGATGCGGGGGTGGATCCGTCGGAAGCAGCGGGGGGCGCCTTTCGCTCTTCGCATCCGACAGTTTCCGTGACGATTACACGTCGGTGTGGGCCACGCTGTTGAAGGTCGAGGTCATTGCGGCGGACGGCAGCGCCGTGGTTGTCTTCGACGAACCCGAGGGCAAGACCCTCGATCTGGCGGCTCTACGCGATGCCAGCGGTCCGCGGTTTGCGTTCCTGGGCAACGCCACCGTCCCCGAAGGCGACTACAAGAGCGTCCGCGTGACATTCGCCCCCAACCTGACGGTTCTCCCCAAGGAACAATCCACGACACAGGCGCTGGCCATCCATCCGAATGTGACCCGGGACGCCAGTGGCAACGCCGTGGTTACCCAGTCTCTGGCGGCCTCGCGGCGCCTCGGAACCGGCAGCGACGACCTGGTGGTGGACTTCGATCTCGCCAACTTCAAGCTGCAGGGCGGCAAACTGATCCCGGCGCTACTCGAGGGCGAACGCACCTCCCTGGGCGTGCGCAGCCGGCATGAGTCCGAAGATTACGAAGGAACCGTCTCCGCACTCACCGGCAGTGCCGGCAGCCAGTCGTTCACATTGACATACGGTCCGCGGACGTTCACCGTGAAGACCGACGCCAACACGGTGGTCTACCGCCCCGGCGCAACCACCGCGCCGGCGCTGGCCAACGGACTGCGGGTCGAGGCACGCGGAACCTACGACCCCGCCACCGACACGCTGCTGGCCACCAGTGTCAAGATCGAGGACGGGGCATCGTCGGGCAACCAAACCGACGAAGACGAAGCCAAGGGAGCGCCGTCGGCGGTGGACGCCAACGCCGGAACCTTCTCCTTGACCATCGGCCGCGCCGAGGGCTTTGTCCCCGACCGGACGGTGATCACCGTGGTCACCAACGCCGGCACCGCGTTCCGCGGCGAGCGGCGCGGTTTACGCTAAGGCGGACTTCGTCACCCGACTCGCCACCCAACCATTCCTGGCGGCCGAAGGCTCCTACGCCCCGGCAACCGGAATCCTGACCGCCAAGAGTGTCAAGCTCGAACACGGGCGACCGGGACACGAGCACGAGGACGGCCCGGGGGACGACGACGACCTGCACGACGATCACGATGACGACGACGATGACGACAACGGGGACGATCACTCGAACCACTGAGTTTCGATCGACCACTTGAGACGCGGGGACCGGAGACGGTCCCCGTTTTTCTTTTGCCAATCCCGAAGCGTTGGAATCCGCCGAGACGGCGAACCGGTGACGGTCCAACCCCGCAAAAATAACAGCGGGCAGTGGAAGCCGGAAGGAACCCAACCTTGCACGACCGGACCGTCCGCGCCCGAGTTCCGGCGGCCGAACAGTGTCGCCATATCAAGACAGGAGACACACCATAATGACACGACGATGGGCCTTGGGGGCCTTGCTCGCGACGTTGCCGCTGGCCCTGCTCAGCCACGGTTGCGGCGGCTCCGACCGCGCCAATGCAACCGTTTCCGCCTACGCCACCGACAACTTCGACGATGATTACGACCAAGTCTGGACCCGGCTCTACAAGGTGGAGTTGCTGGATACCGACGGCCGTGTCGATGTGGTCTGGGAAGACAGTGCCGGGAAAGTGGTAGACCTGCGCAGCCTGGGGCAAATGGGATTGAGGACCCAGAAATACGTCTATCTCGGCACCTGGGAGCTCGACGAAAAGGACTACAAATACCTGAGGGTGACATTCGACCCCCAGATGATGGCCATGGCCCACGGTGGAAACGGGGACGGCAATCTCCTGGCGGTTGACTCCAGCATTCCGCGGGACGGCAACGGGCGGGCGTTCATCACCACCCAACTGACTCAAGTGAAGCGCTTCGGAGAGGAGCCGGATGACGTTGTGGTGGACTTCGATCTGAGCAAGTTCACCGTGGCGCACGGAAAGGTGGTGCCGTCGGTCGCCGAAGGCAACGAAGAAGGCCTCACCAACGCCGGATACCACGACCAATACGACTACTCCGGTGAAGTCAACGGCTTGACCGGCTCCACGGGCAACCAGATGTTCCATCTGAAGAACGGCGATTGGAACGGTTTGGTGATCGTGGATAACAACACAATCATGCTGAAGCGCGAGTCCGGGGCGGGAACCACCACTCTGGCGAACCAGCAACGGGTGGAAGTGCACGGGATTTTCGATCCGGTCACCCGTCGCATCCGTGCCCAGGAGATCAAAGTCGAAACCCCGGGAAGTGACGCTCAATACCGGAACGAAATCCGTGGACTCACCGTCCGTCGCGAGGAAACCGGAGACTACCGGATCCGGGTGGTCCAGGCCGAGGGTTTTATTCCGGAGCACAGGGAAGCTCTCGTGAAACTGGCCGAGGGGGTGATCCTGCAGGGCCCGGACGGTTTGGCGATCAGTTCCGCGGTGTTTCAGGCAACCGCCTCGGATGAAGATTACGAACTCGATGTCGAGGGTTCGTACGATGCCACGACGAACACGCTCGTCGCACGTCGTGCACGGCTGATCGTGCTGAAGAACGACAACTGAGACAATCGCCCCTTCCGCGGCCAACGGCGCCCGCGGGAGGGGTGGTTTCGATACCGATTCAGCGTCGGCAATCGTGAAGCGCGAAACCCACCGCGCCCGCCGGCCGATGCTGAGTTGAAAGCTCCCCCGAATTACTTGCCGCCTTCCGCACAACGTCAGGCCGCCACCACCGTGTCGCAAGCCACCCTCACGCCGTCCCGCGCCCGCACCGCGTCCCCTACCCGCCGGGCATTTTCCGCGATGGACGCGTCCCCGAGCACCCGTTCCAACGCGTCTGCGAATGCCGACGCCCCGATCCGGTGCCGGGCGACATGCGCCCCCAAGCCGGCACGCACCACTCGCCGGGCATGGTCCGGTTGGTCGTGGGACCAAGGAACCACCACCTGGGGCCGGCCGGAACGCAGAGCCTGCCCGGTGGTCCCTACCCCGCCTTGGTGAACCACCGCGGCACAACGGGGCATCAGAAGCGAGTGGGGGGCGTAGTCGAGCGCCAACAGACTCGTATCGGCAGGATCCGGCTGCCGGGCCCCGGGGTGCAATCCCGTGAGGAAAATGCCACGGATTCCCAACTTTCGGCACGCGGCGGCAGCGGCGTCCCAAAAGAAGCCGGGGTCCATGACCGCCGAGGTTCCGAGCGTGAAACAAACCGGAGCCGGACCGCCGGCGAGAAATTCCTCGGCACGTTCGGGCAATTGGAATGCGTCCCCGGGTTCGCCCCGCCGGTCATGGAAAAGGAACCCGGTTTGGACGGTCCGGCTTGGCCAGTCGGGTTGGGGTGCACCGAGCACCGGGTCCCAGGCCGCGATGTTGGCCACGCCCGAGAACGGTGCCTCGAACAAAGGATGCCCTTGGTCCGGCAGGTTTTCAGCGGAGCGGAGCCGGTCCACCGGGACAGTCCAGCGTCGCAGATAGCCGCGAACTCCCCGCAGCATGGGGGCCATCAACGGCTGGGGCGGCAACCACGCATCCACCAATGCCGGCACACCGGGTGGGACACACGGATCGTGTGCCGAGAGGAAAAGAATGGGTTGCAACGCCAAGCCCACCAGCGGGACATCCTTCTTCGCGGCGGCCAACGGTGCCGACAGCACCACCGGATGGGCGACCAGCCGATCCGCCCCGGCACAGGCGGCGCACAAGTCGCGGTACTGGCCTTCCACTGCCGGAACCACGGTTTCGCGCAACACTGCCCGCGGACCATGCCGCGCATCCATCAAGCGCGCCATCGTCGCCGCGGCAACGGATCCCGGCGGAGGAAGGTCGGGACCAAGCGGTGCGAAACCCAGACCCGATCGCTCCACCTTGCCTTGGTAGAGCGGGCAGGTGGCCACCACCACGTCATGCCCTCGGGCGAGCAAGCCTTCCCCCAGCGCCAGGAACGGGTGGAGGTCGCCGAACGATCCCCAGGTAGCGAGCACAATCCGCATCCATCCAGAATACCCGCCTCGACCCTGTCGGGTAGAATGCAGGCCAGTCGGCCCGATGAACCCGACATCCCCTTGCGGCGTCCACCACCGAGGAAACGCGCCGTTCAACGGGTGTCGTCGCCGACGCCCACTGCGCAATCCGCTCGAACCGTCCCTAACCTACGCCGGAGACCCCCCATGTCTGTCGTCCTCGAAACCATCGACCTCACCAAGACCTACCGCACCGGCACACTGGACCTCAAGGTGCTGCTCGGCATCTCGCTGCAGATCCGAGCCGGCGAATTTGTCGCCATCATGGGACCGTCGGGTTCGGGCAAGTCCACCTACATGAACATTCTCGGTTGCCTCGACCGACCGACCGGCGGAAAGTACCTGCTCGAAGGCGAGGATGTTTCCGGGCTGTCCGACAACCGGCTCGCCGACCTGAGGAACCAGAAATTCGGCTTCGTCTTCCAGAGCTTCAACCTGCTCCCCCGCACCACTGCGCTACGTCAGGTGGAACTGCCCATGCTCTACGCGGGCAAGCCAAACCGGACCCAACGCGCGAAATGGGCTCTCGAACGCGTCGGACTCGCCGACCGGATGGACCACAAGCCCAACCAACTCTCCGGCGGCCAGCAGCAGCGTGTCGCCATCGCCCGCGCCCTGGTGAACGACCCGGTCATCGTGTTCGCCGACGAACCAACCGGAGCACTCGACTCCCGGACATCCGTGGAAATCATGGACATTTTCCAAGAGCTCAACCGCGAAGGGAAGACGGTTATCATGGTCACCCACGAAAACGACATCGCGCAGCACGCCACCCGCATCATCCGCTTCCGGGACGGCCAAATCGTGGAAGATGCCGCTGTGGTGGACCGCCACGACGCCCGCGCGGAACTGGAAGCCATGGACGCCGCGAAGGCCGCTGCCGGAGCCTGATTCGTTCCCTACTCCGTCCGCCGCAACGCAGAGACGGACTCGAACACGAAAACACCCGCCGGGTTGCTGTCCCTAACAGGACAACCGGGCGGGTGTTGGATTTTCAGTCGGGACCGACGACGCAGTCCGGCCTACCGCTTGCGCGGATCTTTCGGCGGCGCGACATCGCTCAGTTTCTTGGCAAATTCCAACGCGGATTGCGGTGCGGCAATCTTGTAGGTTTGTGCACGGGGACCTGCCTCGGACCGAACGGTCTCGAGGAAACGAGCCAAATCGACGGCCTGGATCTGGACGGAATTTCCCGACTTGCCCATTCCCTTGCGCAGATCAGACAGCATCCCACTGGCGTCCCGGTACGAAAAAAGCGCGGGAACAAAGTTGCCGTCCTTGGTCTGCAATGTCAGCAACTCATTCTCTTTGACATTGCGTATCAGGAAAACAGGAAAGATCGGGTCCGCCTGCCCGGGGAGTTTGGACTTGCTTCCCGCTGCAATATCCTCAGGTGGCGCAACCACCGCAATGGTGTATGGGAAGCGCGGGTCCAGGTTCCAGCGCAGCACCTCGGCCATCGAAACCATACGGATCGCGAGACGCGCGCCCATCTTGGCATCGCGAATCGATACCTGGGCGCGCAGTTTCTCGGCCTCCTCGGGTGTCGAATGCACTGCCAGGGTAGGCCGGGGATTCCCCTTGAAACGCAACAGATAGAGTTCGCCTTTTTCGTTTGCAATAACGAAGAACGGGATCGCGGACGTCATCTGAACCAACGACGGCGGGAGTTCGGGGGCCTTCACAGCCGGCACCTGCAAGGTTGGTTGCCGCGTATTCGGCGGGCCTACCACCAGCGCGAGCAACGCCAGCGCGGAAAAAACGAACATGGTGTCTCCTATCAGGGCGCAGTCCCGGGCATCGACCCGATCCCCGACCCGTGGACGCCACTGGAAAGAGGCGTGTGTTGGAATTGTCGGAAAGCTTCACCAAGCTTCCTCAGGTCACTTGGCAGTTTTCCGCAAGTTCGGCACGTTGACCGAACCCGATTCACATATACCCGCACCCGCGCGACGTTCCCCCGGCAGATTTGCCGGTTCCCCCACAAAATCGGCCTCTCGGGAGATCCCGGAGGCCGATGATGAATCCGATTGCGCAGTCCCCCCGCTCAGCCGAGCCGTTCGAGAGCATCCTTCAACAGCCGGTTGACATCGTCCGGACGCGCCTGACCCTTGGCTTCCTTCATCACCTGCCCCACCAGGAAACCCATGGCCTTGTCCTGACCCGCACGGATCTTGGCCACCACGTCCGGATTCGCAACCAGCACCGCGTCGACCAGCGACGCCACAGCCGACGCATCCACGACCTTGATGCCACGCTCGGCAATCAACGCCTCGGCGGTCTTGCCGGTCTCGAACATCGCCTCGATCAACTCCTTGGCGATCTTCCCGGTGATCGTGCCGTCCTGAATCTTATGGATCAGCCCCGCCAATCGGGGAGCGTCGATCTTGGTGGCGTAAACCGCGCTGTTGGACGCGTTGGCGAGGCGCAGGAGGTCCCCGAGCATCCAGTTGGCAACCTGCTTCGGATCGGCGAGCTTGGCCGCCTCCTCGAAGAAATTCGCCACCGCCTGCTCCACCACCAATTGCTGAGCGTCCGCCGCCGGCAACCCATACTGGGCCATCAGGCGACGTTTCTTCGGAATGGGCAGCTCGGGCAACGAATCACGCAGTTGCTGAAGATACTCCTCGGTGAACTCGATCGGAATCAAGTCCGGCTCGGGGAAGTAGCGGTACTCCTGCTCCGCTTCCTTGATGCGCTGCAAGACGGTGACACCCTTTTCCGCGTCCCAGCCGTACGTCGCCTGCAACACCGCCTCGCCGCGCTCGATGCACTCCTGCTGACGCTTGGCCTCGTACTCGACCCCGAGCTGAACTGCCCGGAACGAGTTGAGGTTTTTGAGTTCGGTCTTGGTGCCGTACTCACTGCTGCCGACCGGGCGGATCGACGGATTGGGCTCCGCCCGCAGGGAACCCTGCTCCATTTTCCCGTCGGAGACCCCCAGGTACAGCAAGACCAGACGCAGGTTTTCGGCGTACTCGCGCGCTTCCTCGCCGCTCGCGATATCCGGCGGAAAATCGGTGACAATTTCCATCAACGGCACACCGGACCGGTTGTAATCCACCACCGAATAACCCAGACCGTCGACATGCATCGACTTTCCGGTGTCTTCTTCGAGATGGACACGTGTGATGCGGATTTTCTTGAGCTCGCCTTCCGGAGTCTCGATTTCCAGGAAGCCGTCGATGCCGATCGGCGTGCGCCCGTACTGGCTGATCTGATACCCCTTGGGAAGATCCGGGTAGAAATAGTTTTTCCGGTGGAAAATGGTGCGCCGGGAAATATCGCACCCGAGCGCGAGGGCGGTGCGCACGACATGCTCGACCGCCGCGCGGTTGAACACCGGGAGCGACCCCGGAAGCCCGAGGCAGACCGGGCAGGTGCGGGTGTTCGGTTCGCCACCGAACGCGTTCTCGCAACTGCAGAACATCTTCGAACGGGTCAGCAGCTCGGCATGGCATTCCATGCCGACAGAGACTTCGTACTCCATGCCCGGCATTGTACGGCACGCCCTCCCGCGGGCGGGCCGGCCGAAACGCCTGGAAAGGACAACATCCATGCCGGTGGAACCGTCGTTGGTAAACGTATTGGTGGGAGCCCGAGCCTGGTCGGTGGAGGCGGTGCTCGATCAAGATGCCCTGCTGGCCGGGGTGGTCGACGATGAACAACTGGCGGCGTTCCCTTACGGCCTGATCCTCTGGCCCGCGGCTTCCGCGCTGGCGTCCTGGCTCGACAACGACCGTTCTTGGCTGATCGGAAAACGCATTCTCGAAATCGGCTGCGGCATCGGCTTGGCCGGCCTTGTCGCCGCATCCCACGGCGCAACGGTCGTGCAAACCGACTGGCAACCAGCCGTCTTGGAACTCGCCGCCAAGGCCGCGGAACGCAATGGTGTCGAAAACATCGAACGACGTCTCGGAGATTGGCGCTCCTGGCCCGACGATCTCACCGGTTTCGACGCGGTGATCGCGTCGGATGTATTTTACGAACGTTCGCTCCACGACGACCTGAGCGTCCTCCTGCCACGCCTGATCCGCCCCGGCGGGGAAATCCGAGTCACCGACCCGCTTCGGCCGCAGGCATTCGATCTGCTCGACCGCTGGGAACGCGAGAAACGGTTCCGGATCGAGTTGGAACCTCTGGAAACCACCGTCGACAACACCATCAAGGAGATTTTGGGAATCCGGTTGACTATCCCCTGACTCCCGCGAAATCCCCGCCGTCCTATCCAGATCCCGCCCTGACCATTCAATTCCACAAAGGTATCCCCGAGGAACACAATCCTGGGTTCGTGGCAGGACCGGCGCAGCGGGTATCCTGCGTCCGTGTCGAACAAGGCCCCCCTTTTCCGGCCGGCGCATCCGTTGCGCCCGCTTTTATGCTTGCTGGTCTTCCTGACTGGATCCGTTGTGGCGGCTGCTCCCCCGCTCCCTGCGTTCCTGGACACCCGCGACACCATCGCCGTCTGGTCGCCCGTGCCCGTCGATCCCGCCACCCTCCGCGCGGATGTCCGCGTCGACGGACGTCCCGTTGCCGTGGCACGTGTCGAAGCGCTCCCCGGAGTCCCCGATCCGGACGCCTACTCGCTTGCAGGGACGTTCCAGGAAACCCTCGGGGGCTCCAACTGGAACCCCGCCGACCCCAAGACCACGATGGTCGCGGTGGGGCCGGGACGATTCGCGTGGAGCGCGCGCCTGCCCGGCGGACCGTTCGCATTCAAGGTGCTCCAAGGCGGCGGTTGGGGACGCAACTGGGGAGACGGTTGGCAGACCAACGGCCCCAATATCGAACGTCAGGTACCCGCTGGTGGAGCATGGGTCCGGTTTGAAATCGAGCCGGGCAAGAAGCTTATTCGGACATCGGTCGATCCCGCGAATCCGCTCCCGACCCCGACCGGTCCTGTGTCGGCGACGCCCGGGCAGGGAATCGCACGCGCGCTGGCGGTGCGCCTGACCACCCCGGTCTTGGAGCGCGACTTGTCCGCGGCCTGGACCCTGCGCCTCGGCAACTCCGCGCCCCGACCGGTACACCCCCGGGCGGTCCTCGACGATCCCTCCTTGCGACCGACAATTCGGGGGCGCCTTGGAGCACGCTGGAGCCGAACGTCCACCGAGATCCGCACCTGGTCCCCGATTGCGCGGAAGGTGGACCTCCTGATCTGGAAATCAAGGTCCCAGAAAGAGCCGACGGTACTCCCGATGCGCCGTCAACCGGGTGGCATCTGGAACGCAACCTTGACCGGGGACCGGCACGGCACCCTCTACCGTTTCCGTTACCACCGGGCGCGCGACAGCGCCGAGGCGGCCGACCTTTGGTGCACCGCCGCCACCGCCGATTCAACCCGCTCGGTCGTGGTGGATCTGGCGCGGACCAACCCTCCTGCGTGGCGACAATCCCCCGTACCGAAAACCACGCAGGCCGGGGATGCCATTGTCTACGAAATGCATGTCCGCGATTTCACGGTGGATCCGTCGTCGGGGGTGCCGGCGCCGCTGCGGGGCAAGTACACCGGGGTCGTGCATCCGCGGGGACGTCGTCCGGACGGCGGACCGGCCGGCCTCGATCACCTGCGGCGCCTCTCGGTGACCCATGTCCAGATCCTGCCGTTCCAAAACTTCAACCCCGACCATTCGAAGCAGTACAACTGGGGCTACGAAACCACCCTGTTCGACGTACCGGAGGAACAGTACGCCACCAAACCGACCGACCCGCTCACGGTGATCCGCGAAGCCAAGGCAATGGTCGAGGGGCTGCACAACGCCGGGTTCGGGGTAATCCTGGACGTTGTCTACAACCACACCGTGCCGGCCGAGGGAGACCGTTCCCCGTTCTGGGCTTCGGTGCCGTGGTATTGGTTCCGAACGGATTTGCGGGGAAATGTCCTGAACGAATCGGGGGTCGGGAACGCGCTCGCGGACGACCGCTGGATGGCGCGCCACTGGATGATCCAAAGCCTGCGGTACTGGCTGACCGAGTACCGTGTCGACGGGTTCCGTTTCGACCTGATGGGCATGTTCACGCCGGAAACTGTCCGGGAGATCGAGCGGGAATTGCGGGCAGTACGTCCGGATGTGCTGATCTACGGCGAACCATGGACCGGCGGCGGACCGGTGCGGCTGGGGATCGGGCAGCAGAAGGGCATGCGGGTCGGGGTTTTCAACGACCGTTTCCGCGGAGTTTTCCGCGGCGATCTGGACGGCAACGGCAGGGGTTTCGCAACCGGAACCGGCGACACGTCCGGGGTCCGGGCGGCCTTGCGCGTGTTTCCCGAGCTTTTTTCCGAACCAACCGAGAGTGTCAACTATGTCTCGGCCCACGACAACCTGACCCTGCGCGACAAGATCGGACGTTCGCTTCCCGAATCGCCGCGCGACGCCGACCGGCGGGCGTTCCGGATGCTGTCCGCGGCCGTGTTGGTGGCGCCCGGGATCGCGTTCCTAGAGGGTGGTGTCGAAATCGGGCGCACCAAGGGGGGAAATCCGAACTCGTACAACGCCGGAGACGGGGTGAACCGCTTCGACTGGCGGCGTGCGTCCCAGTTCGACGACGACACGGAATGGGTGCGCGGGCTGGTGGGATTGCGCCG
>CAZYBA010000041.1:0-458 GCA_964646105.1 uncultured Armatimonadia bacterium | reverse complement strand
TCCATCCCTGCGCCTCGCGGACCGATCGCAAATGGAAAAACACCAGTCGTTCCTGCCGGACTCTGCATTGCCCCCGGGCACAGTCGGGATGCGGGTGCGCGGGGTGCCGGGCGACGCGTGGCAGGACATTCTGGTGGTGTTCCACGGGGGAACGTCGACACGGGAAATGGTTCTTCCGGCGGGAAGCTGGCGGGTGGTCGCCGACAGCCAGTCGGTGCGTGCAGACGGTCCGCTGGTGAACGGAAAATCGTTGACATTGCCCCCGCTGACGATATGGATCCTGCGCAACGACCAACCGGCGAGGCGTTGATGGTTGCTGACGTTTGAATGTCGGAATTCGAACGTCGGAACCGGTGGACGGAAGATTGGTCTCGAGACGCGTCGTTGCCAACCGTTGTGAAATTGATTTTGACGATTCTCGCGGCAAGGCTGTGGCGCGATCTTGGAGAAACGGGTGG
>CAZYBA010000040.1:9539-13830 GCA_964646105.1 uncultured Armatimonadia bacterium | reverse complement strand
ATCTCCGGTGCGAGGGCGGTTGAGAAGGGTGAAATGTCGGCTCGAGAAACGACTTCAATAGCCGCGGCATGACGTCCATTTGAGCTCGGTACTCAAATAGCGCCGCACGCTTAGCCTGACGCGCGGTCTCGTCCAGGGTGAATGTCCGCCAAGTCGGACCCAACGCCGAGAAGGCGGCGGGCGGCTTGATCGATTCGCCCGGGTGGTCGCCTTGGGGCAACGGCCAATCGCCCCGGTGGATCAGGAAGAAGTGCAAATCCACCGGATCCTTCGACGCCTGGAGGCTTCGAAGCAAGGAAGCCTGCACCAAGGCGGCCGCGGCGCAATGATCCCCATGATCGTCGGACGGATGGGTAGTGAAGACATCGGTTGGCCGGAAATCGGCGACGATTTGGGAAACATCGGTGACAATGGATTCCGCCGTGTGCGGAGCGTCGGGACGGTACGCCGATGGATAGGGTACACGGGTTGTCTCGGTGAAGCGACTCCGAAACGCCGTATCGGGACTCGATGTCGTGTCCCAAACCATCTTCAATCCTTGATCGGGATAGCCCAGGAAATGAATATCCGCAGGCGATACACCCAGTCGGGTCAACGCTGCGATCGCCTCGGATCGCCGATGTTCCCCAAAACGCAGATAATCCGTGGGGCCGGGACTTACCTCGCGCAACGCCAGCGAGGCCGCAATCCGGAAACCGTCGCCGTGGGTGAGGAAGACAACCTTGACCGGAACTCCACGCCGTCGCGCTGTCTCGATCAACCCACCCGCGCCCAGAGTCTCGTCGTCACAGTGGGGGGCAACGATCAAGATTCGATCGCCCGGAGCAGGTCCGGGAAATGCCGCCATCGACGAGGCTGCCATCGCGGCCGCAGTGCGGTGGAGATTGGCGTAATAGATCGCCGATACCGTGGCGGCAATCGCAAATGGAACCGCCGCCAAGGCGCCGATTCGCGCCCGGAGGCGTCGGCCACTTCGGAACAGGACAGGCAAAGGCATCGGCAACTCGTCCCGTCGGGACGTAAGGGAGAACGGAGTGAGTGGGATTCGAACCCACGAGACGGTTAAAGCCGCCTACACGATTTCCAGTCGTGCTCCTTCGACCAACTCGGACATCACTCCATGCCGTCTGAGCGCAAATTTTATACCACGGGGGCGGCTGGATCACAATGCCATCAACGGCGCAGCCGGCTCTTCCGCTTGACAGAGAAGACGTTGCGGAAAAGAATGAACCGTGACCCGTATCCTGCTCCCCTTCGTTCTGCTGGGTTTCGGCATTTCAGTCGCCGCCGCACAGGACACCCCCCTCGACACGCAAACTGCCCGCTTCGCATCCGGTCACGGCAACGCGGCGTTTTTGGTCGCCGGCACCCTTCTTCCTGCGCTGGAGGGAAACACCCGCCAGGCGAAACGGACCATGGACGGACTGCTGCTCACCAGCGCCGTGACCCATCTGCTCAAGAATTTGGTCCGCTCCCGCCGTCCCGATGGCTCCGACCACCTCTCGTTTCCCTCCGGGCACACCTCCGCTGCGTTCTCGCTCGCCGCTTCACGCAGCACCTACCGTCCGGGCGAATCGGCCTTTTGGTATGCGGGAGCCACCACAATCGGGTTGTCGCGCATGGAATTGCAACGGCACCGGGCTTCCGATGTCGCGGTCGGGGCCCTGATCGGATTCGGGTTCGGAGCTACCGCCGCCGGAGCAAAGACAGTCCGTCTCATTGTCCGCTTCTGACAACCATCTTCAAATTCGCTCCCGAGGGTACACTCGGATGGAAAATCGCCCTATGAACGTACATCTCCTCACCACCGGTTCCCTGATTGCCTTGCTCGCAGTAGGCATTGCGGGATGCAAGTCCGAAACCCGGAAGTCCGATTCCGCCGCCCAATCCGCCTCAACGGACACCGCGGGGCAGAAACCGCCAGCTCCCACGGGGACCATCCCGATGGGAGGGGCATCCGACGATGCCTACGCGCCGCTGTCGCCATCTCCCGAGTTGGACCAGGCGATCGAAGCCGCGGTGGCGTCCAAGGACAACAAGAAGATCGCCGAAGCCTATACGACCCGGGGCGCCTACCGGACCCGTGGTGACGAAAAAGCGGGGCAACGGGTCAAGTACCGGGCCGCGCTGTCCGATTTCCGTAAGGCCCTGGAGTTAGACCCCAAAAATATCGATGCGGCTGCCGGCAAGAACGAAATCGAGCAGATCTACACGATGATGGGCCGCGAGATCCCGTCGCCCGAGGAATGCGACGAAGTGAGCCGAACCGGTCGATACACACCCAAGAAATCGGCCGAGCCCGCGCCAAAGTCCAACTCCTGACTCGATACCGCGCCCTCCCCGCCCGAAAACCGGGAGAGGAGGGCGCAACGTCAAGCAGTATCGAACGGGTCGACCCCGACGTCGAAACGGGTTCCGGTGAGCAACGCGCCGTCGAATGTGGCACCGAACAGCGACGCACCCTGAAAGTCCGCATCGCTCAGGTCGCATTCCGAAAAGTCGGCACCCTCGCAGTCGGTTCCGGCAAAGCAGGCGTTCCGAAGAACCGCTCCCCGAAAGTGCGCGTTCGATACGTTCGCCCGGGAAAAATCGGCGCACGGCAATTCCGACCGCTCGAACCGACTGTCCCGCAACAAGGCGTCCTGAGCGCGAAATCCGGCCAGATCACGGTCCGATCCATCGAAGCCCAACAAATCAAGTCCGCGCACATCGCGCATGGCAACCAAGCGGGCGACATCCGCTCGGTCTAGACCCCGGGCCATGTAGCGCTCTTCCCGCCACGGATCGGCACCGTTGTGGTACCCGGCCTGCGCTTCCCACCATCCCAATCGGTCCGATGCCAACAGCTCGATGCGCTCGACCCACTTCAACGATTTGTAGAAGTAACGCCCAGGTACAACGACACGCAACGGCCCACCGTGCTTTTCAGAAAGCGGCGTCCCGTCGGCCTCCCAGGCCACCATGGCCCGCGATTCGAGGCAAACATCCCACGGAATCGATGTGGAGTGGTTACGGTCGCTGCGGGCTTGCATCCAAACGAAACCGGCTCGCTCCGAAGGCGTCACCAATTCGAACAAACGTGCCAGAAGAATCCCGCGGAATGTCACGGACGGCTTGGACCATCGGGTGACACAGTGAATGTCCAGAGATTGGTCCACGCAAGTCATGGCGTGCAATTCCGAAAGAGTCCAAGTCGTCGGTGTATTCACCGAACCGGCGATGGTGAGAGTCCACGGGGAATCGTCGCCGGACCGCGGCGCCTTTTCCCCAACCACGGGCCAGCGTCCCGGCGCCGCCCAGCGCTGATTGGGGGGAAGTTCAGAATCCATGGAAAGCACTCAGCGGCAACGACGAAGGTACTCGTCGCGGGGGATGTCTTCGCGACGGCCGTCACGGTGGGTGAATCGCACACCCTGCGTTTCCGTCAGCGATATCGCCCGGGTGCGACGCACCTCCGCGTCATCACCGGTTGCCGCCTTGAATTCACGCAAAACGGCTTCCGCGGCGTCGAGATCCTCGAAGAACAGGACAAAATCGCCACGGAAGTCACGGTGCACAACCCATTCCCCTTCCTGATGCGCGTCCGAAAAGCGGTCGATACCACCGCCGGATACGAACAACGCGTAGGGTTCGTCCGGCAGGGGGGCGTCATCCCCGGCAGACAAATCGGCAAGACTGATGGAACGACGGGATTCGCCTTCGATCAGTAATACCTTTCCGTAACGATCCCATAGATGTTCCCAGTTGACTTCCACGGGGTGCAATGTCCCGAAGCCGGGTGCTTCCTGCTCCGCGGCAGTGACTCCCGCTTGGGCGGCATCGGCCGAACCAAACACCCACGGGTGTTCGTCGCCGATCGAACCGGTTGAAAACAGGGAACCTTCCTCGTAGGCAAGCGCCCAAGGAACCGTAGGAAGGGACAAACCGTCGATGCCGGACGACGTCGGCGCCGTTTTGTCGAGGCCGAATGGGTCGTCGGGGATCTCAAAATCCGAATGCTCGCTCATGCGATCAAGTCATCGATGACTTTGCCGTGGACATCGGTGAGACGGAAGTCGCGTCCAGCGTATCGATAGGTGAGGCGGGTGTGGTCGAAGCCGAGGATCTTCAGGACGGTCGCATGGAAATCGTGTACGTGGACCGGTTTATCCGCGGCCCGGAAACCGAACTCGTCGGTTGCACCGTAGACGGTTCCTCCCTTGACACCGGCTCCCGCCATCCAGTACGTGAAGCCCCAGTGGTTGTGGTCCCGACCATTCATCTTCCCGGCGTTTGCCCCGGGTGTCGGCAA
>CAZYBA010000040.1:4821-9520 GCA_964646105.1 uncultured Armatimonadia bacterium | reverse complement strand
CATTCGGCGCATGCCGGCCTCGAGATCGTCGTGCAGGTCCCAGGGTTGACCCGCGCCGGAATAGACCTGAATGAAACGAACTCCGCGCTCGGCGAGGCGCCGGGCGATCAGGCAGGCCCGTGAGAACTCGCCCGCACCGTAACGTTCGAGAGTGGTGGCATTCTCCTTGCGCGTATCGAATGCGTCGGTCGCTTCGGACTGCATACGGAACGCGAGCTCGAAGCTCTGTATTCGCGATTCCAGTTGGGAATCACCGGGGCGAACCTTCGCATGGGAGCGATTCAGTTCCTGAATGAGGTTCAACTGCTCGCGCTGGGCATCCGGACTGCCGGAATTATGCCGAATGTGCTCGACAATCTTTTCCACATCACGTTGAACCGGGTCGATATAGGTGCCTGCGAAGATTCCGGGAAGAAATCCCGCTTGCCAGTTTTGCGTTTCCTGAATCGGATATCCCCCGGGGCACATCGCGATGAATCCGGGAAGGTTCTGATTCTGCGTGCCAAGACCGTACAACATCCACGAACCGAAGGAAGGCCGGACCTGACGGGCTTCGCCACAGTTCATGAGCAGAAGCGAAGGTTCGTGGTTGGGAACATCGGCATGCATGGACCGGATCACCGCCATCTTGTCCACAAACTGGGCCGTTTTTTCGAACAGTTCCGAGACTTCGATGCCCGACTTGCCGAATCGTCGGAACTGGAACGGCGAAGCGAGTCCGTAGCCGGTCTTCCGTTCGGTCGTCAGATTCTCCATCGGCAGGGTCTTGCCTGCGAACTTGGTGAGCATCGGCTTGGGGTCCCAGGTGTCGACATGCGACGGACCACCGTTCATGAAAAGGAAAATTACCCGCTTTGCCTTTGACGGAAAATGGGGGGCCTTGGGAAGCAACGGATTGATTCCTGTCGCGTTCTCGCTCAAGGCCCTCTGGGCGGTCTTCGCGGGAGGCGCGCCAAGCGCTTCCGATGTGGCGACGCCCGCCAGACTCAAACCGGCAAAACCATTCCCCATCCGCGAGAGCAATTCACGACGTGAGAGGAAAACGTCGTCGATGCGGGGACGGTGATCGTATTGCGACATGAAGGTGAACTCCTATGCATCCGGCGGGACATCTCCCGCACCGCAGACGCGATTCAGTCGATAAAGAAGAACTCGTTGCTGATCATCAACGCGTGGGCGTATCGTTCGGCGCGGGTCATGTCATTGGGCGATTGACTCGCCGGACCGACGAACAACGCCGAAGAATCCCGTACGGGCAAGCGCGCCGGTGTTGCCGGGACAATGCGGGGTATCCATTCAAAACTGTCGAACGAATTCTCGGAACGACAGTCCACTATGAAATCGATGGTGCTGCCCTTGCGGACGGCGAACACGTCGGTCTCGATCGGTTGCGAACCCGATTTCACTGCCCAACTGCCGACAATGCCGAGATTCGATACTGCCAAGCGAGCCTGAACCCCGTCTCCCTCTTTTCCCGGGTGCACCAGAGTTCCCGTCACACGCACCGAACCGTCAAACGGACTGGTCCAGCGACGAATCACCGATTTGCCCGGCGGGCCAGGATGTCCGCCAGCCGCGGTCAGGAACGCCCAGTCGAAGGTGGGATCGGGGAGCATGTCTCCGCCACGCCAGCTGTCCTGGACAAACTTCGGAAAATCGGCGAAATCGACCTTTCCGGATTCGTCGACCGTTCCTACCCCGTAACGGAACTCAGCCGGATCGGCAGTGCCGGCAACGGTCGGCGCAGACAAGTAACGCGTTCCGATTTCCATTTCGCGCGCGGAGGGTTTCCGGCCGAACAGAATCCTGTACAGCGCTTCGACCTTGCCTGCGGGTGCCGACACAGAGGACAGTTCGGGACGTTTCACCAATGCCTTGGCTTGCTCCACCGCCAATGGGCTGTTCAATAGAAACAGCGCCTGCTGCGGCACCGTGGTCTGGAACCGCATTGGACTCGACGCATCCGGGCTGGCGAAATCGAATGTCTTGAAGGTCAGCGGAAGGTTTTGACGTTCAATAAAGCCGTACACGGCACGACGCGACGTGAATTTTCCGGCCCACAGTTCCTCACTCTTGCCACCGACCTTCGAAACATCCAGTTGGCCGGCAGCCCGCAACAGAGAGTCGCGCATCTGCTCGAGGTCGAGGCGGCGACGATTCTGGTGCGCCAACAGACGGTTTTCGGGATCCTTCAAATCCCCCGCCGGGGTTCCGTTGCTGACCTGCTTGTATGTGTTGGAGAGCACGATGCGCCGGTGCAGCTGTTTGATGCTCCACCGATCGGTCCGGCTGAACGTATAGGACAGCCAGTCGAGTAGCTCGGGGTGGGTGGGACGTTCCCCCTTGACGCCGAAGTCGGAGGGCGTGCGCACCAATCCGTATCCGAAATGACCGAGCCAGACCCGATTGACAAAGACCCGGGATGTCAACGGGTTGTCGGGATTGGCAATGGACTTGGCCAGATCGAGACGACCGCTGTCGGTTTTCCACTCTGGGGCTTGGTCGCCGGCGATGCAGGAAAGGAACCGGCGTGGCGCCGGATCGCCCGGGTTGCCCGGGTTTCCCCGTTTGTGAATGTTCACCGTGACTGGAGCTGACTTGTCACGCATGCCCATCGCGAATTCCGGAGCCTGGGGCGCCGCGCCACGCAATGTGGACAATTCCGTATCCAAGGTGCGGATGCGCTCGTCCGCCACGTTGTCGAACAAGCGCCGAATCAACTTGAGCCGATCGTCGCTCGGAAGGTTGCCGACCGCCGTGAGCTGGACCGCCTCGAAGGTCCGGCGATCGACAGAGTCGGGCTTTTCCTTCAGTCGGGCACGGAGCGCTTCTGTTTCCTGCCGGATCAGTTTCTCGCGTTCCCCGGTCGCCGCCGCGACCTTGGAATTGTGCACTTCCCAAGGCTCGCTCACAGATTTGGGGGAGATCGACGGGGAATGCTCCTCGCTGGACGCAAAAACGGAATACATGCCGTAGTAGTCCAGCATGCTGATCGGGTCGAACTTGTGATCGTGGCAGCGGGCACACTGCACCGCGTCGTCACGTCGATTCGGTCGCCAATGATGTCGTTTTCCGCATTGAGGAAGCGTCGGCCGATGGTAAGGAAGCCCATCGCCGCCAGTGGCTTGCGGTCCTCGCCCAATGTCAACTTGTCTGCCGCCAATTGCTGGATCACAAACTGGTCGTAGGGAAGATCCTGGTTGAAGCTGTCGATCAACCAGTTGCGGTACGTGTAGGCGTTGTAATAGTTGCGGTCGTCGACAAAGACATAGCCCTTGGTATCCGCGTATCGGGCGATGTCCATCCAAGTGCGGGCTTGCCGTTCCCCGTATCGGGGCGACTCGAGGATACGGTCGACGAGTCGCTCGTACGCGCCGGGCTTGCTGTCGTTGACAAAGCGGTCGACATCGTCCGGATCCGGCGGCAGGCCCGTAAGGTCGTAGGACAACCGCCGGATCAATGTTCGGCGGTCGGCCACCGGCGCCGGCGCGAGCCCTGCGATTTCCAACTTCTGCGCGACAAAGGCGTCGATCGGCGATTTCGCCCACGCGGCCAACTGCGCAGACTTGGGTTTGGGCACCGCAGGCAAGCGTACCGGTTTCAACGACCACAGTTTCGCGTCCGCGGGAACCGTCGACGCCGGCCAAGGCGCTCCCGCCTTGGACCAAGCCTCCAGCGCCTTGATCTTCTCCGGAGCCAATGCGGCTTGACCCGGAGGCATCCGGGGTTTCCCACCTTCGCCCCGCACACGCGCCAAAACCGATTCCGCCTGCTTGACCGTGATTGCTTGATCGAGGCGCAGCCCGGCCTCTTGTGCTTCCTTGCCGTGGCATCCGGTGCAACTTTCGGCGAACACCGGGCGGACACTCATCTCGAACTGGTGAGCTACATCCGCCGGGACCGCCTTTTGTTTCGATCCCGACTGGGCCAAGGCTCCCGGCAAGGTTGCCGCCAGGCACAATGCAGCCGGCAACACCGCCGGCGCGATCCACCGCATCGTTGGACGCTTCATGGCAAAATTATACGCCGACGCGCCACCGGATCGATGCCTCGGGAGTAGGTCTTCTTCCGAAAACCGGCATTTATGAACAAAAGAACACCCGGGCCGTTGCGGTTCGGCCCGGGTGTGGCTACGACTGTGGCGACGTTCGGTTAACGGCCCAGCCATTTCCTGACGCGGTACACCGTGGTGTCACGGTTGATTTCGGCAATCGCCCGGGTCAACGGAATCTCCTTGGGGCAGACTTGGACACAGTTCTGGGCGTTTCCGCAACTGGCGATTCCGTCGTCACCGGATACAGCCTCCAGGCGATCGTCGGCATTCAACCGACCCGTCGGGTGGGAGTTGAACAAGCGGACTTGACCGATGGCTGCCGGGCCGATGAAATTCGACTTCTCCGATACCTGAGGGCAAGCCTCCAAACAGGATCCGCACGACATGCACCGCGCGAAATCGTAGGCGAGTTCCTGTTGCTTCTGCGACATGCGCGGACCCGGGCCCAGATCGTATGTCCCGTCGATCGGGATCCACGCCTGGATCTTCTTGAGGTTTTCAAACATTCGGGAACGATCCACCACCAGGTCTCGAACCACCGGGAACTTGCTCATCGGCGCCAGATGCAGTTTCAACATTGCTCCGCCACCGGTGCAGACACGGTCGATCAGTGCCGAGCAGGCTTGGCGAACCCGCCCGTTGACC
>CAZYBA010000040.1:0-4811 GCA_964646105.1 uncultured Armatimonadia bacterium | reverse complement strand
ATCAGGCAGGCCAGGATCGGCTCGCCGTCCACCCGCACCGTGCACGAACCGCAGACCTCTTCGAGGCACGCTTGCTCCCACGCCACCGGAGCGACCTTGCGACCGTCCGCCGTGACAGGATTGGCTTGGATCTCCATGAGGACGGAGATGACGTTCATCCGCGGCTTGTACGGCACGGTGAAGACTTGCTCGTAAGCGTTCGCCTCCGGACCGTCCTGGCGGACGATGGTGACTTGAATGGATTCGGGTGAGTTGGACATCTGTTTTCCTCAGGACTTGGGGGCCGTGCTGCCCGACGTATAGGAGCGCTTGCGCGGTGTCACCCACGCCAGATCAACGTCTTCATACGAGATTTTCGGATCACGCGGGTTGGCGGGGTCGTAGGACGCGACCGTGGTCTTCTGGAACCGGTCGTCATCGCGTTCCGCGAATTCCGGTTTGTAGTGGGCCCCCCGGCTTTCGTCGCGAAGCAACGCCCCCTTGGTGATGATCTTCGCCAGCACCAGCATGTTCGCCAATTGACGCGTGAACGGAATGGTCTGGTTGGTCCAACCGGCCGCATCCGAAACTCCGATGCGGTCGTACCGGTCCTGCAGGGCATCCAATTCTCCGAGCGTTGCCTCCAGGCGCGCATTGTCCCGGACCACCGTGACGTTCTCGGTCATCAACGTTCCCATTTCGCGCCAAATCTGGAATGGATTCTCAGAGCCGTCCATTGCCTTGATCTGTTCGTATTGCCCGGTCCGCGATTTGAGTTCGCGGTCGAATTCGGGGTGGGAACGATCGGGGTGGCGCTCGAGTCCGTCCGCATACTTGCACACCGCCGGGCCGGCGATCTGGCCGGATGTCAGGCAGGAGAGCAAGGAGTTCGCACCCAGCCGGTTCGCACCGTGGTACTGGTAATCGCATTCGCCGACTGCGAAAAGCCCCTCGACATTGGTCATGTGATGGGGGACGGATTCCGGAGATGTCCCATTGTTGACCCAGATGCCGCCCATCGAATAATGGACTGCCGGGAAAATCCGCATCGGAACGTCGCGTGGGTCGTCGCCGACAAACTTCTCGTAGATCTCGAGGACGCCGCGCAACTTCAGGTCGAGTTGGCGCCGGTCAATGTGGGTCACGTCGAGAAAGACCTGGTTTTGTCCGTAGACGCCCATTTTCTGGTTGACGCAAACATCGAAAATTTCCCGCGTCGCGATGTCACGGGGTACCAAGTTTCCGTATTTCGGATACTTTTCCTCGAGGAAGTACCAACGTTCGGAATCCGGAATGCTCTGTCCGGGACGCTGGTCTCCCGGGGTGCGGGGGACCCAGACACGACCGCCCTCGCCGCGGACCGACTCGGAAATGAGGCGGAGCTTGTCCTCGCCGGGCACCGCGGTCGGATGGACCTGGACGAATTCCCCGTTGGCGTAATGGACCCCTTGGAGGAAAACAGCCCCGCCTGCGGTTCCGGTGTTGATCACCGAGTTGGTGGATTTGCCGAAGACCATGCCCGGGCCGCCCGTCGCCAAAACCACCGCGTCTGCGGCGAATGCTTCGATCTGCATGCTGCGCAGATCCTGGGCGACAATACCGACACAGCGCCCGGTTCCGTCGTTGTCGCGGACAACCCCCAGGAACTCCCAGAATTCGAACTTTCGAATTTTTCCGGCGACTTCCCATCGGCGGGCTTGTTCATCGAGAGCGTACAGGAGTTGCTGGCCGGTGGTGGCACCGGCATAGGCCGTGCGGTGGTGCAATGTTCCACCGAAACGACGGAAGTCGAGGAGACCTTCCGGAGTGCGGTTGAACATTACCCCCATGCGGTCCAGCAGGTAAATGATTCCCGGGGCGGCGTCGCACATGGTCTTCACCAGTGTCTGGTTCGCGAGGAAGTCTCCGCCGTAGCACGTGTCGTCGAGGTGAATGGTCGGCGAGTCGCCTTCCCCTTTGGTGTTGACCGCGCCGTTGATTCCCCCTTGCGCGCAGACACTGTGGCTGCGTTTGACCGGGACCAGCGAGAAGAGGTCGACGGTTCCGCCGGCTTCCGCGATCTTGATCGCGGTCATCAGGCCGGCAAGCCCGCCTCCGACGACAATCGCCCGTGCCTTCGTGGGTGCTGCCATGTTATTCTCCCTGCTCCGAGACTGGTGCCGCTGTCGGTCGGACATTGGCAAGTGACTGGATGAACTCGGTGCGGTTGGGGGTTGCCGCGCGGTCCTCTCGGCCCTTGAGCGCAAAGTTTCCGGCGACAAGGAGGCCGAGGACCGTCAGTCCGATCCCCAAGCCCCAACCGGCAATTGCCGCGATCTTCTGGGCTTCCTTGCCGACGGTGATACCCCAACGGATGCAGAAATTGAGAATGCCGTTGCCCAAGTGAAGGCAGGCTGCCGTGATTCCCACAACATAGAAACCAAGATAGGCGGGATCCGCGAACCGCCACGCCATTGCCCGGTAGCTGATGGACTGGAAGCCCAGCTCCTTGGGATTCTGCTGGGCGGTCAACTCCAGGCTGTACTTGAGGATTGTGGTGTCCCACACATGGTAGACGATGTAGACCACTGCGACGACCCCGCTCCAGCGTTGCAGGACATACAGCCAGTTCCGTCCGTACCCGTAATGAGACGCGTTGCCACCGGGCCCGGGCATTTCCGCCACGATCATCAGGCCGTATGAAAGAGGATAGGGACGGCGATTGCGAAGATTTCCAGCAGAACGACGAACGGCGCGTACCCGATTGCCTTCACCGCCGTATTGAATTCCGCCTCGCCCTTGAGACTGTAGGAGTTGGCGGTCAGGTGGAAGATCAGGAACAGCCCGATCGGCACGATGCCCGACAAACTGTGCAGTTTGTGCAAGAGATACTTGTCGCGAAAAAGGGCCCGGCTTCCCGGTTGACCCTTCTCCACAGTGGTTGTAGACATGACTGACTCCTCGCGGATTCCATTTCGCCCGCGCGCACGCAATTTCCGGCAAGAATGGTACTGGATTCCGGACCGTTAAGTAAACCGTCAATTGTTGATATTGGACATTAGTTCGACTAATATTAGGGTAGGTATTGCCCCGGATTGACCGACGGTGAGATCGGGTCACGGTGCACGGGGAGTTTCCGAACCATGGAAATTGAAACGCTTCGCACGTTGGTGGACCTTGAGGAAAGCCGTTCGTTTTCCGCCACCGCGGTGCGTTGCTCGGTGACACAGTCTGCGGTCTCGCAACGAATCCGGTCGCTGGAGGCGGAACTTCGCGTCCGATTGGTGGAGAGGGCTCCGGGAAAGAACGGCGTTTCGCTCACCGAAGACGGACGTCACGCCGCGGCGATCGCCAAGGAAATGGTGGCTCTTGCGGACCGGCTTCGCAAAGAACTGCCGATCGCGTCACTTGCCCAAGGGGGGCGTTCACTCCGGGTCGCCACTGTCTACTCGATGGGGTTGCACTCGTTGACTGGTATTTTCGCGCAATTCCTAGCCAAATATCCGGATACCGCCTTGCATGTGGAGTACTTGAGGACCGACCGCATTTACGAAGCACTGCGCCGCGGGCAGATCGACTGCGGCGTGGTCGCTTGCCCCGGTTCGCGCCCGGGCGTGGACGTCCTTCCGATGGAATCGGAGCCGATGGTGGTTGTCTCATCCCCCTCGCATGTCTTGGCGAACCGTCCCTGCCTGCCCTCCGATTTGGCAGGAGAACGTTTTGTCTCGTTCCACAAGCGCATCCCGACGCGTCGGTTGGCGGATCGGTGGTTGCAGTCGCTGGCGGTCGAGGTGGTGACCGAGGGGGACTTCGACAATGTCGAGACAATCAAGCAAAAGGTAGAATTGGGTCACTGGCTTGCCGTGTTGCCCGAACCAACGGTGCGGCGCGACATTGCCGAGGGGAATCTGGCCAGGGTCTTGATCGAGGCGCCGCCACTTCTCAGGCCAACCGGACTTTTGATTCCCAAAGGAACGGTTCCTCGCCCCCCCTTGTCGGACTTTATCCGGCTTCTGGCGTCTGCGGGGCTGTTCTGACCGTTCGCTCTGTGCGGGGTTGCGGGTTCTGGACTGTCTGGCACACTTTGTGCGATCGGATTTGTGGAAGGTAACTGGAATGAAAAGGCATGCATTGGTGCTGGTCGCCATCGAATTCGGGTTGCTCGGCGCGTTGGGCGTTGCTTCGGTGCCGACCTACGCCGGCGGGACGGCCCAACAAGCGACGGGGTCGGTCCCGCTGAAAAAGTTGGCGGAAGAATTCCGTGAAAAAACAGGCTCCGAACTACTGGTGGACCCGTCGATCGCGAATCAAGCGATCGTGCGCCCGACAATCGAGTTGGATGGGGACACGGTAGGCAATTGGCTCGACGCGGTAACGAAAAAACTACCCAAGGGCTCCGCGTGGGCGGTGATGATGCTGCCGGAACGCAAGGGGGGATATCCGTACAGTGAAGTCGCATCCCTGTTGGTGCTCCAGAACAAGATGTTTGGCGCGGTTGGGAGCTACAACGCCTCCGACTTCGAACTATTTGGCAAACGCGTCAAGGATTCCGAAACCGCATCATTGATCGACGGCCTATCCCTTAGGCGTCACTTCTTGATCGCCAAATCCTTGCAACAATCCGCGGTACGGATGGATCCGTCCCGGCCCGGTTTCAAGGAAGACATGGGGAGCGCGATGGAGAGCGTCATGTCCCTGGACCCTGCATCTCGGAGCGAGGTTCTCAAAACGGCTTTCGGTGCATTGAAGGGAGCCATGGGGCGTCTGACCCCGGAAGAACGTACGGGATTCATCGCCAGCATGGTCAAGGAGATGGGCGGGACCTGGGCAGGGCTGTTGTTCCAGCAAACGCC
>CAZYBA010000039.1:7781-14121 GCA_964646105.1 uncultured Armatimonadia bacterium | reverse complement strand
ATGACCAACTCGTCGCAATGGCTGCGCAACGGCACAATCCTGGCGGCCGCGGCCAAGGCGCGACGAAAGGTGGCCATGGTCACCGCCAAGGACAAACTCCGGGAAATGCTTTCCAAGGAGTGCGACGGAATCGCCCTGTCGTCCGAGAAGGCTCCCGAGTGGATTCAGGAACGAGTTGGGGAGAAGCCGGAGATCTATTCCGGTGACGCCAGCCTATATGTATTGAAGGCGGGGGTTGAACTGGCGAAATCGGGCGAGGCCGACTTTCTGTATTTATCGTTGACCGACTACATCCAGCATAGCTACGCGCCAGATGAGCCGGAAGCGATCGAGTTCGTGGCGGGAATTGACCACTGGCTTGGAGAATTGGACAAGCTCGGTGCACGGATCGTCGCCACTGCAGATCACGGAATGAACCATAAATGCGATGCATCCGGCAACCCGCAGGTTCTTTTCCTTGAATCCGAATTGGTCGCGCGCTTCGGTGATGGAATCAGGGTCCTGTGTCCCATTACGGATCCCTACGTGGTGCACCATGGGGCGTTGGGATCGGCGGTGGTGGTGCATCTTCCCGATCCGTCGTTGGCATCCCGAATCGCGGCTTTCCTGAACACATTGCCCGGAATCAGCGAGGTGCACGACCGTGATTCCGCGGTCCGTCAACTGGAACTTCCGCGCGACCTCTGCGGCGATCTGACAGTTTTGTCGAAGCGGGACTGGGTGATCGGACGCCGCCCCGAATACCACGACCTGGCCCAGCTCCATGGGGAATTGCGCAGCCACGGGGGACGTTACGAAGAAATGGTCCCGTTCGTTTGCAATTTCAAATTGTCCGAACGCTACCGGCGCCGCGGCCTGGGAGATTTACGCAATTTCGATGCGTTCGACTTCGTCTGCAACGGAGCCCCGGCGTGACAACGGTTCCCAATTGGATCGCGGGCAATCCGTGCCTTACCGACCTTCGGCAGCCGGTCCGGTTTCCCTTCACCGGAGAGACGGTGGGGGAGGTGTGTCATCTCGGACGGGAGCACATCGACGGATTGGTTGAGGCGATGTTGGCGGGGAACGGTATGCCGCGTCGGCACGACCGTTACGCGGTGTTGGAGAAGGCACGCGGGCTTCTCGAACAACGCGTCGAAGAGTTCGCCCTTTCGATCGTCATGGAATCCGGCCTTGCCTTGCGTGAGGCGCGTTACGAGGTGGGGCGGGCGCTTGATGTTCTGCAATTCGCGGCAATCGAGTCGATCCAGGACGACGGCAAGGTCTTGTGCGGAGACGTTTCGGCGTCGGGTTCGGCGCGACGGATTTTCACGCTGCGTCAATCCCATCGTCTGGCGCTGGCGATCACGCCGTTCAACCATCCGCTCAACCAAGTGGTTCACAAGGTGGCTCCGGCAATTGCAGCCGGCACTCCCGTCATTTTGAAACCTTCCGACCGAACTCCGCTGACCGCGCTCCGCTTTGCCGAATTGCTCTACGAGGCCGGTTTGCCGGGCAACATGCTTTCCGCTGTCTTGGGTGATGTTCGGACATTTGTGGAGCCTCTGGTCGCCGACCCACGCATTGAATTGGTGACATTCACCGGAGGTACCCAAGTCGGCAAACGCATCGCGTCGATCGCGGGATACAAGAAGGTCTGCCTCGAGTTGGGGGGGTGTTCGCCGATGATTATTCTCCCCGACGCCGACCTTGATTTGGCTTCCCAGTTGGCCGCCGAGGGGTGTTTCCGGAATTCCGGGCAGCGATGCACGTCGGTGCGTCGGATCCTGGTGGATTCGCGCATTCATGGCGAGTTCACGGAGCGTATTGTCCAGAAGGCGTCCGAATATGTGTCCGGTGATCCACGTCTCCCGGAAACGCGGGTCGGTACGGTGATTTCCGAAGAGGCGGCGTCGGGATTGCAACGACGAATCGACTCGGCGGTGGCGGGGGGGGCGCAGTGCCTGCTGGGAGGCAACAGCGAAGGAGCGTTGCTGCCCCCGACCGTGTTGGACCGGGTTTCCCGGGATGCGGACTTGGTGGTGAACGAGAGCTTCGGTCCGGTGGCGCCGATCATGGCCTACGAGGGGATCGACGATGCGATCGCCTATGCCAACGACACACCGTTTGGATTGAGTTCGGCCGTTGTGGGGAATCAAATGGATTCCCTGCTGCGTGTGGTTCGCGAATTGCGTACCGGAACCGTGAATGTAAACCAGATTCCCGGCTATCGGACCGAAGTTTCGCCGTTCGGGGGGATCAAGGATTCCGGATTGGGAGTCAAGGAAGGGGTTTCGGAAGCGGTTCGCTTCCTGAGCTGGACCAAGACATTTTCGCTTCCCTGGGTCTGAAGCGCCTTTTGGCAAACAAGTGTTCTTTTCCGGGTTGGCCGACGGACGCTTTGGTCCATCGAAATCGGGTCCCGACGGTATAATCCGCGTTGCTATGCGTATTGGAACCTTGGCAATCGATCCCCCGGTGGTGCTGGCCCCGATGGCCGGGATTACGTCGCATCCCTTCCGGGTCCTCTGCAAGCGTCATGGGGAAGTCGGATTGGTGGTTACCGAACTGATTTCGTCGATGGCGATTCATTACAAGAACGCCAAGACCTACGGGATGTTCGACTGGACCGAGGAAGAGCGTCCGGTCTTCTGCCAACTGTTCGGTGCCGACCCTGCGGTGATGGCGGAGGCGGCGCGGGTCGTTGTGGACCGCGGCGCGGACGGCGTGGACATCAATATGGGTTGCTGGGTCCCGAAGGTCGCCAAGACGGGAGCGGGGGCGGCATTGCTCAAGGATCTGTGCCAGGCGGAAGCGGTGGTCAAGGCGGTGATCGACGCGGTTCCCGGTGTCCCCGTAACCGTGAAGGTGCGCTCGGGATGGCAGCAGGGGGACATCACCGCGATCCGTTTCGCGCGGGCGGCCGCCGATCTTGGTGCCAAAGCCATTGCAGTCCATGCCCGTTTCGCATCGCAAGGATTTACCGGAACCGCCGACTGGAGTGTGATCGCACGGGTCAAGGAAGCGGTGGGCGAACGGATTCCTGTGGTGGGCAATGGCGACATCGAGACGCCCGAGGATGCGTTGCGCATGCGTTCTACCACCGGTTGCGACGGGGTGATGGTGGGACGAGCGGCAATGGGAAATCCTTGGTTGCTGGGGCAAATCTCGGATGTTTTCGCAGGAAGACCCGTCCGCGACTTGCCTACGGTTTTCGAACGGATCGACGTTGCGATGGAACATGCCCGACTCCAGGTGGCGGTCCAAGGCGAGGAGATCGCTTGCCGCGAACTGCGCGGTTTGCTCGGCCACTATTTCCGTGGTGTGCCGGGTGCCGTGCGGATCCGGGGTGCCTTGGCCAGCGTGAAATGCCTCGATGACATTCGGGAAGTGCTGGACAGCGCGGCGGCTTGGGTGCGGCAGATCGATGCGGAAGAGCAGGAATTGGCAAGCGTCGCTTAGTCCGGCGTAACATGGAGCAATCGGTCGTGTTTTCGGCCGGAACCACGTCCGCGCTCGATTCCGTTGGGTTGTGTCGGATGGGCCTTTGGACGGATGGGGCATCCCTTGCCCCTTCGCCGGAACCAACTGGATCGCCGATTGTTGAAATCCGTGTATGCGCAGACCTAGGCTCTCCCCGCCCTTGGCACCCATCACCTATTTTCGTCGAAATCCGTCCCGGGTTTTGCCGATGGCTGGTGTCGTCGTGCTGTCGGTCTTTCTGATTGCCGGGGTGGTCGCGATCGCCAACTCGATCGATCTGACGGTCCGTACAATCTACGGCTACACCGAGTATTACACCTACCTGGTCCCGCAGCGTCAGTACCGGACCGTTCCCGGGGACCAACGTGCCATTGTTGCGAGCAACCCTCGTGTGGATCGGATCATCGATGGCAGCATATTCATGATGAACATCCGGTCCATCATCGGTCGCCTGCCTTTCGTGGTCGTCGGAGTTACGGACGCCGACCGGGATTACCTTCTGGAACGAATCGGATCGGGGTTGATCGATGGTCGCATGCCTGCGGATGGCAAACCGGAGGCGATTGTATCGGAGCCGGTCGCGCGCAATCGGGGACTGAAGATCGGCGATGTCATCGCGGGCCCCGCCGACGAAGGCGGGTTTGCCGGGGCACCGATGCCGGTGCGATTGGTCGGTATCGTGTCCGGCTCCGTCTGGATCGCCATGACCAGCAAGTCGTTCACCGACGCGAACTTTCTCTTGAACCCGAAATGCCTTCTGGTCACCACGAAAAAACCGGCCGACCTGATTGCCTTGAACCAGTGGATGATGCCCGCGACAAGAAAACAATCGGGTGTGCTCTCACCGGAGCGTGTCCAAGTCCAGAGTCAAGATCATTTGCTGGCGCAGATTCGGGACAGCCTGTCGTCAATGTACATGATTATGGAGATTGTCAGCGGTGCAGTCATCTTCGTCATTGCCGTGGTCTGTGGCATGTTGGCGAATATTTACTTCACACAACGTCTGGTCGAGTTTGGTGTCTTGTCGGCGCTCGGCATTCCGAGGGGGCGTTTGATCGGGCGTGTGGTGGGGGAGACCCTGTTGCTGACGATATCGGGTTGGATTGTGGGTTCGTTGCTCACGGCAACGTCCCTCTCTTTTCTTGCCGGGAACATTTTTCCGTCCCGCGGTTTGATCCTCGACCCGTTCGACTTGGATGCCTACGCCCACAGTGTCCCGATTCCCATTGTGATCACCGTCTTCGCTGTCGCCACGATTGTCTGGCGCTTGGTCCGTCTCGACCCGGTGGGAGTGATCGAGCGTCGATGAGTCCAATGAATCCTCCCGTGTTGTCGGGCTGTGGTCTCGAATTGAGTTTTCGCGACGGGAACCGGTCGGTCCAAGCGTTGCGAGGTGTGGATATCGAAATAGCAAACGGCTGTTTCCACGGAATCATGGGGCCCTCGGGATCCGGAAAATCGTCGCTGTTGACTATCCTGAGCACGCTGCGCCGCCCGACGGCGGGATCGGTGCTCCTCGGCGGTGTTGCAATCGAGTCGCTTTCCGACAAACGTCGCGCCGAGATACGCCGTCGTGAATTTGGTTTTGTTTTTCAGCAACCGTTTCTGTTACCTTGGCTGACGGTACTGGAGAATACTTTGGTGAGTATGGATCCGCGCGACAAGCCTGCACGCGACCGGGCTTGGGAATTGCTCGAGCAGTTGGGGGTCGCCGGTCTGGCAGGGCGATATCCGGAGCAGATTTCGGGTGGGGAACGTCAGCGTGTTTCGGTGGTACGGGCTTTGGTGCACGAACCCCGGATCGTGTTTGCAGATGAACCTACGGCTGCGTTGGACCAGGAAAATGGGCATCGGGTCGTGGACGCGTTGGCGCGGTGGAAGAAACGGGGCGCGGTAGTTGTGGTCACCCACGACGCCGGCATGTTGCGCGATGCCGATTCGGTGGTTGAACTGCGGGATGGTGTCCGCGTGGCATCGGAAACTCGGAGCCCGTAAGGGGGCGTGATGGATGCTCAGGACCGTTTGCCGGATCCGGACGAGCTGCTCGGCGGCGCAGACAATTATCTCGGGCGCGCCATTGGTCGCTATGTTTTAGACAAGGACCGTGCCCGGTTGGTCGTCCATGTTCGGGACTCCAACGCGGTATCAATCCACGGCTGTCTGTTCACGGTATTTGCAGGTTTCTGTGTCCTGGTTCTGGGTGTGATGGCGATGGTTTCGCAACGCCGTTTCGAGCCCGAGTGGCTGTCGTTCGTCGGGCCCAAGCGCAATCACCTGGGTTTTTTGTGGTTGGTATCGACGACTGTTTTGCTGATCTTCCTTCCGTTTTGGATGCGTCGTATGCACGGTGCATCGTCCCAGATCGTAGTCAGCCGGACCGACCGTTCGTTGACGGTCGGTTCCGAGCGGGTTCGTCTGGCCAAGGTGGAGGCGATTGTCTTGCGTGAGCAGCATGATCCGGATGGCGCGTTGATGGTGCAGATGTCGGTTTCGCACACGGACGGCATGGATTGCGTTGTGCTGGAGGATTACGACGAAGTTTCGGTGCGTGCGGTGGCATCCGAGTTGGCGCGATATTTGGGGTGCCATGTCGTTTGGTCCTAGTCTGTGTCATTCGGGGAATTGGGCTCGGGAGAGGCGGGATGGTCTTGAGCGCCTGGCGTCGCATGGGGCTGACGTTCTTGGCGTATTTTCAGAACCCCGGTTCATTTGTGCCACCCCGGGCCGTCCCTGAGATAACATAATAGGGATTATCGGACGTTGTTTTTATTCCCCTGGCTGAACCCGGTGAACTGATGTTGGCCTCATGAACAACGGTTCGGACTCCTGGTTATCGGTCCCAATTCGTCTGGGGCGTTCCGCTCGCCCCGTCCGCACC
>CAZYBA010000039.1:3512-7771 GCA_964646105.1 uncultured Armatimonadia bacterium | reverse complement strand
TTTTGCGCGAAACAATGCGCGCATCCGCACTGGCGCAATGCCTGATCCCAACTACGTCGACGCATGATCGCCGCCGATCCTGTCGCGAGGTGCCGTCGCCATCGGCACCGACGGTTTCACTGCCCACCGATTCCTCCCGTTCAACGTGGATGATCGGCGTGTCCCCAGACGCCCAAGGGCAATTCCAACATGACGGATCGCGGAAACTCGACGATGCGTAAAGCCCGTCGGCCAAGTTCGCCGCAATCGTATCCGGATCCGAACGGTGCCATGTCTTTGTCCGGTACGCCTTGGATCGGACCGAGGAAGATTGGTCTCCTTGGGCGCCGCATCCTGCGGGAGGTGAATGTCTCTGGCAGGCGATCGGAAAGCGACCCCGCGGAACCTCGATGTCGGTGCGCAGTTGGTGCGGGCACGACCAGGTGCCAGCCCGCGGGTGTCAAACCGGAACGTCGGACTGCGCGCCGAGATGCGATCGCAAAGATAATGTCCGATAAATCTATAAAATGATTCGGGTCGGAAATTATCTCTCGGGTGGGAATCCGCCTTAACATGAAAACGCCCCCGTCATCTACGACGAGGGCGCGTATTCGGTCGAGATCGGCGCGGTTCAGGCGGCATTGACAGACGAGGACAACTCCCCCATCCGCTGCTCGATCAAGCGCATCTGATCGTGGCAGCGATCCAGCAGGGAATCAACCGATTCCCCCCCGTCCGTCAATCTCCGGTGTCGCGCCCAAACAACATACGCGGCGGTGCCGGCCGACACGGCCGCCGCGACAACTCCCGCCACCATATATGCTCTTCGTTGATTCATAGACATGCCGCTTCCGTTCCAAAGAGTCTAAGGCAAAAAGCGTGCCGTGGCATAGACCAAGGCACATCCGACATGAACCGATGTTACACGGACGTTTTTTCGGATGGCAAGGTTCCCGTCTGGAGGGCGTTTTCTTCTACCAATTCGCGAAATCGAGCCAAGCCGCGTGAATAGCGCGCATCCAAGTCGAAAACCATGACGTCGTTCAGGTAGTGCCTTGCCCGTTCGGGAGTGGTCCAGTGACGGAAGGCATGTCGATCCGCCAATTCGTCCAGCCGTTCCTCGCCCCACTGCTTGGCCTGCGTAACGGCATCCACCAACGCGGTATCCAGCAAGCCAGGCTTGCCGATCCAGAGGGCGTAGACGAAAGGGAATCCGGTCCACTCTTTCCATTCCGTTCCCAAATCCAAGACACTGCGCGCCACATCGGTGTCGTTGAACCCGACGTCGCCAATCAACAGGGCTGCGTCCGCCGCCCGCAGCATCGTCTCCGCATCAGGTGCGGAATAACGGTATTCCGGATCGAGACCGTATCGCTTTTCCAGAATGAGACGGGTCAGCGCCACCGAGGTTTTCGAGGACGTATCCAGGGCCACTGTACGAATCTGTTCGGTCGGCACCCGACTGAACAATCGAACGCTTTCGACCGGACCATCCGCACTGATGCCGATACCGGGGACATATCCGTAGTCGGCACGGAACAACTCGACCGAGGAAAGCAACCCACATTCAATCTCCCCGGCCTCCAGCATTCGGGCCAGCACACTCGGTGTCTCTTCAACAATTTCGAACCCGCTGTTCCGACCGGCCTCGGTTTCCGTAAACCAAGCCACCAACGGGCGCGCGTTCAGGTAAGGCACCGAACCGAGGCGACGGTTCATCGTGTTGCTCCCCCCGCTACGGCGATATCCACACCCACCGCGAGCATCAACACTGTCGAGATCAGAACATTGGCGTGGAAGAACGCAATGTTGACCCGCGCAAGGTCGTTTTCACGAACCTGGCTGTGTTCCCAGATCAGGGTGACGATCACGATTGCCAGTCCGACTGCATAGGCTGTTCCCAGATGGGCCGCGACGCCCAATCCGATCAAGGAGAGCACCATCGCCGCATGCGCGGTTCGGGAAATCCACAAGGCCTTGCGGGCCCCGAATCGTGCGGGCAGCGAGTGGAGCCCGCGGGACCGGTCGAACTCCTCGTCCTGAAGCGCATAAATTACGTCGAAGCCGATCAACCAAGCCACCACTGCCGCACACAACCAAACCGGCTCCCAATCCAAGCGCCCCCGCACCGCCACCCAGGCCCCCATCGGCGCAATCGACAACGCCACTCCCAGCCATGCATGGCACCATGCCGTAAAGCGCTTGGTGTACGAATAACCAAAGACCACCAACAAGGCAATCGGCGAGAGCATCAACGCCAATTTGTTGAGAGAAGCTGCTGCTCCGATAAACACCAGACAACTGACCAAAACAAACCATTTGACAAAAACGATGTCCAGGTGGCCCGCAGGTAGCGCGCGCCCCGCAGTTCTCGGATTGGCAGCGTCGAAATCGCGGTCCACCAAACGGTTGAACGCCATCGCCGCCGACCGAGCCCCTACCATGGCAAGCAGAATCCCGAGGCAAATCCGGATGCTCGGAAAACCGTCCGCAGCCAACAGCATCCCGGTAGCGGCAAACGGCAGCGCGAACAACGTATGTTCAAACTTGATCATCTCCAACACCGTCCGCAGCCGGTGCCAAGAAGATGCGGCAAGCGTCATTGTGCCCACGGTCGAACCAGGTCCTGATCCATTCCCAACGCTTGCAACGCACGCGCGACAACCGTGTCAACCGCTTCCTCCAGGGTCGTTGGACGACCGTAAAATGCGGGCGCCGCCGGCAAAACCGTCGCGCCAGCCTCGGTCACCGTGGTCAGGTTGCGCAGATGGACCAAGGAGAGCGGTGTTTCGCGCACCATCAACACCAGACGACGACGCTCCTTGAGACAAACGTCGGCGGACCGGGTCATCAGGTCGTTGGAAATCCCGCCCGCGATCCGAGCGGCCGTCCCCATTGAACAGGGGGCAATCACCATTCCGTCGTGCCGGTAGGATCCGGATGCCGGCGGTGTGAAATAGTCGGACCGACCGCAGATCACCACGTTGGAGGCGGGACGTCCCAGCATTTCCTCGACCGTCGGATCATCCGAGACCACCCGGTCCGACTCCGCCCGAATCACATCCACGACATTGCGGGAGAGTATCAGATGCACGGTCTCGCAACGCCGGCTCAGTTGGTCAAGCATCCGCAATCCGTAGACAACCCCGCTCGCACCGGTGATTCCAAGTACCACTCGTGGCTTCATGATTTCCCCCCGACGGGCCTCGGCAATGCCTCGGCGAGAATCCGTTGTTCCAGAAGCGGAAGCAACGCCCGCGCCTCGTCCGCTTCCACCACACGTCGTGCCACCACCGCGTTCGCCGGGTCGTGATGCGGTTCGTCAGACAACTCTTCCACCGAACCGATCACCCACAGCAGATACGTCGGGTGAACCCGGTAGACCCGCCCCGGCACACGATTGACGAAATCGATGCGGGTTGCGGCGAGGGGTTGGTAGTCGGGGACGATACGCGCGCGCGCTTCTTCCCATAGTTCGCGTTCGAGCGCAGCCTGCATGCTCTCGCCACCCTCCAGACGTCCGCCCGGGAAGGTCCACGAACCATCTCGGTTCTGAACAATCAATATCCCGCTCGCATGGAAGGCGACCGCGTGAACCGATCGAACCAGCTCGTGGCTCTCCACCAAGGTCGGGGGGCCGGTCGTCAACCGCACCCGCTGGGTATCTCCCCAGAAGACTTCCTCGACACGCCACGCTCCCGCCACCAGGGGCAACTCACGACGACGTCGCATTGCTACAGGCCCAACTCCGACCAAATGGCGTCGATGCGCGATCGGACGTGCACGGGCTGGGCCTGCTGCTGTACGAGTGCCTGATCGAGAACGTCGATTGGGCCACGCACAAACTCGACATCCCGTTCGGGATCGATATTGTTGGATGTCGCCCACAGGACCTGTCCGAGATCCTGGACATCGACCGACTCGTCCACCACCACGATGATTTTCGAGAACATCATCTGGCCCAGTCCCCAGAGCGCGTGCATGACCTTCCGGGCCTGACCAGGGTACGACTTGCGGATCTTGACAATGGCGAGGTGGTGGAATGTCCCCTCGACCGGCAAGTTGTAATCGATGATCTCCGGGACAAACAAGCGGACCAGCGGCAGGAACAGTCGTTCGGTTGCCTTGCCCAACCAACCATCTTCCATCGGCGGACGTCCGACAATAGTGGCGGGGTAAACCGGGTTGCGACGGTGCGTGATCGCCGTCACCTCGATCACGCAATTGTAGTCCTCGAGCGCGACGTACATTGCATCGTCGACCACACTGACTTCTTGGGT
>CAZYBA010000039.1:3238-3502 GCA_964646105.1 uncultured Armatimonadia bacterium | reverse complement strand
CCCGGTATGGTCGCCGAAAGGACCTTCCGTCAGACGCTTGCCGGCCGGGACAATCCCCTCGATCACAATCTCGGCGTCGGCGGGAACCTCGATATCGACTGTCTTACAGCGGACCAACTCGACGGGTTTGCGACGCAGGAAACCGGCGAACGCCATCTCGTCAATGCCGTCCGGAAGCGGGGCCGTCGCGGCATAGGTTAGAACCGGGTCGCCGCCAAGCGCAACCGCCACAGGGATGTCGCGCCCCTGAGATTCGTATTGCGC
>CAZYBA010000039.1:1046-3156 GCA_964646105.1 uncultured Armatimonadia bacterium | reverse complement strand
GTTGCCAGTGCATGCCGCAGGTACGGTCGTCGTAAACTTGGACCCGGTACATCCCTACATTGCGTTTGCCCGTGGATGCGTCCTTCGTGAACACCATGGGCAACGTTATGAACCGACCACCGTCCATGGGCCAGCACTTGAGAATCGGGAAATCGGAGAGACGGACATCGTCACCGGTGTGCACGATCTCTTGGCATTGACCCGTGCGCACCAAGCGCGGTCCGGCGTCGCGTCCGATCCGCGCCAACCCCGGAAGCAACGCCGCCTTACCGATCAATCCCGCCGGCATGGAGGATGGCAGCGCCACCAATTCGGCGATCCGTGCGGCCGCGTCTTCGATGTCCTCTTCCCCCATCGCCAGCGACATGCGTCGCCGGGATGCGTACGCCCCGATTGCGACCGGCACCTTGCTGCCCTTCGGATTGGTGAACAAAAGCGCGGGACCGTCGGACTTGACCACCCGGTCGGCGATCTCGGTTATCTCCAAAACCGGATCGATTTCGCGATCGATCCGTACCAGTTCGCCACGCTTTTCCAGCAGGTTCAGAAATTCTCGAAAACCGTCGTACGCCATGGTTTTTTAGTTTGTACTCTTTTTCACAAAGTCGTCAACGGTCCGAGTGTACCTGTTTCCGCGTCGCCGGCACAACTCAGTTCCAGAGCGGATTGCCGGATTCCAACTTGCGCAACGCATCGAAGCGCGCGATCAGGGATTTGTCGCGGGACTCACGCAGGCGCATCTCCAGCACGATGCTCTTGGAGAGGCGCAGCAGGCGCAGCCATCGCGCACCGGTGACCGAATCATCCTGGGCAACGCTATTTGCTTCGTCCACCTTTTGGGACACCTGACGCAGTCGTTGGAACGTGTCCGGGTGGGATTGGAGCCATTCCGTCGCCTTTTCCCATGCCGCCCGGTACTCTTCCGTTACCCTGCTGTCACGGTCGGCTCCCCGTTGCAACGACGGATGGATTCCACCGATCAAGCCTTGCAGGCTGCGGATTTCCGAACGGATCGCCTCGTCGTAACGAGGGCGGGCGTCACCCACCCGGGATCGGCGACGAAACTCGGCGAGCGCGGCGGCGACCCGGTCCGGACCCTGGGCTGCTGGGCCGATGGCGGCACAAATGCCGTCCAGAGCCGCCTTTTGGGCCGGGGACGCCGCGTTGCGGATCCTCTCCCAAGACACCTCCACGATATCCGTGTCGTCGGTCACTGGAACGAACCGCCGCAGGAAGGCGTCGCTGGTGACCACGGGAACATCGATCGACGGATCGTTGATCAATGCGAACGCATACGCCTCGTCGAAACCTACTTTGCCGTCGGCGTTGTAGTCAGGGCGAGGCACCTTGCGCCCCACCCGATCGCGCCCGGTGAGGCCGGCGAAAAAGCTCGACGTGAAATCGCGGTACTCGGCTTCGTTGAGTTCGGGGGTGCAACCAGCCGCTTCGCGCTCCCGGGTGGCCGCGAAGAAGCCGCACACGGGGCGGTCCAGCAGCGGGCCATTCGGATCACCGTTTTGGAAAATCAGGTTTGCGAACGCACCGCTGAAACACTGGACCATTACGACGGTCACAGGGGTACCCGCGGGCAACTTCTCGATCTGGCGGGAAAGGACGGCCGGTGTTATGCCCCCTTCCGCCCACAAATCGTAGCGGTTGTCATCGAAATTCGCGCGGTTGGGGCTGCCGTGGCCGGTGAAGTAGAGAAGCAACGGATCCTTGGTCCGGGAGAGTGTGTCGAAACGCGACTCGATCCCGGCGATGGTCGCCGGACCGTCAATCTGGGAGACATTGGTGCCCCGGTACGAGACATCCGACCGTCCCTTGCCCGGGATCGCAGGCGGCGGGAACAACATGGACAGAAAAGTGGATGCTCCTTCCGCCGGTTCGGAAATCTGCACCACCGGGCCCTGCGCTTTTCCGTCGCAATAGAGAATCGAGCGGCTCAGTTTGCGAGGAACCAAGGTGTCGACCCAGCGGACGTTGTTTTCGATGGCAACCTGGTTGTATTCCGGGTTGGGGCCACCGCCCACGATCAAGACGCGGGTCGCGCCGTTCTCGGTCGGTCGGGCCGCCCCGAGCAGAAAAAACACACCCAGCGCAGCAACAC
>CAZYBA010000039.1:0-1036 GCA_964646105.1 uncultured Armatimonadia bacterium | reverse complement strand
GCATGTTCATTTTCCGCCCGTTCTTTCTCATGTCAGACATTGCCGTCGCGCAGGTGCTGGCGATGTCGCTCGGGATCGAGGATCGCCGCCGCCGCCGACGACGGAGTCCGTTCCACGACCATCACCGGACGTCCCAACGCCACCGCCAATTCGTCGACCGTCATTTCGTCCAAGAAGACAGCCTCGCCATCGCGCAACATCACCGACGGAATCACGACCGTATCCATGACCGGGAATTCGGACAGCGCGCGAACAATGTCTTTTCCTACAACCAGTCCGGCGATGTTTATGTTCCCCTCAAAAAACCAATTGTGAACGGGACAGACATTGGTTTCGATGCCAGCCACCCGGTTCAAGGCACTTGACAGCTGCCGGACGAGCGGCGCGGCGATCTCTCCAGTGACCAGGGTGTACGATCCAGGCGAAACGCTTTCTTTCGGGAGACGACGTTCGGTTGCGGCCAGATCGTCGAGGAACAGGCGCACCAAACCGACGCCGTCCTCGAGCTGCGGAAATCCCTCGTACTCGCGCTTTTGAGGCACCGGCCTGTCGGTGTTGAGGTAAAACTCGTCGCTGGGGTAGACAAACCGGGTTCCCAGCGATTTCAAGAAGTCTTGGCGCTGGGGCTCGCACCAATCCAGCACTTGGGCCGCCTGATCCGGACACACAATCTCCACCGGCGCCAATCGTTCGCGGAATTGGGTGATCCCGATCGGCACCACCGCCACCGACAAGACACCGCCGTAGGTTCCCCGCCGATTGGGGTGCAAAGCCGCCAGATCGGCGATCGTCTGCTCCAGGACAGGACCGTCGTTGTAACCCGGACACAAAACGACCTGACCGTGAATCTGGATTCGACTGTCGGCAAGGCGTTGCAGGATGGGAAGAATGGGCTCCGGCCCCTTGCGTCCCAAGATCCTTCCACGTGCTTCCGGATCGGTCGCATGGATCGAAACAAACATCGGCGAAAGCCGTTGCTCGCAGATACGGTCCAATTCTCCCGGTTTGAGATTGGTCAGGGTTACGTAATTCCCGT
>CAZYBA010000038.1:13040-14167 GCA_964646105.1 uncultured Armatimonadia bacterium | reverse complement strand
TACGACCCACACAAACACTTGTCAAGGAAAACACAACAAAAACAACAAAGAATCGTTTTTTTGGCGGTTGGAGGCTCTGGGCACGTTTCACGGCCCCTACGGAGCGGGCGTATGCAGTTCAGAACATTCCGACCAAATTTGGACGGCGAACGCGGCATTGGGCCCGTTTCCCTTCCTCGACCCGATCCGTATGCCCGGGATTCTCCCTAACGGCAGGCAGGTTCCCCGTCAAACGCAAAACGGGGCCCGGCAATCGCCGGCCCCGTTTTCATTCCATTCGAACGCTTTGTGCGCTAACGAATCTGGGTTATCCGCTGGATCTCTGCGTCGGTGAAGATGTCGTTCTCATCCGTGGACCGGGTCGAAAACTCGCTCACCACACAGCCCTCAGGACCCGCCTGGAACCAGTGCTTGGTGTTTGGGTAAATCGTGTACTGGTCCCCCGGCCCGAGCTCTACCTCGTTCCAAACCGTGTAGGTACCCTCGGTACCCTTTGGCGGCGCACAGGCCGGGCTCGCAACCGCCGGGCCCTCCACGTAGAGATACACCTTTCCTGCGCGGCAGCGGAACGTCTCTTCCTTGCCCGGATCGTCACCCACCGGAGGATGCCGATGCTCGGGGCAGGTCTGCCCCGGCCACATTGCCAACTCCTTGGCACAACAGCGATCGGTATTGACGTATACGAGTACCCCTAGGCCGATCGTCTCGAACTGGTTGAGGCCGAAGTCGGCGGTCTCGATGGCCACCGCCTCGGCCGGAGTGATGTACATTCCCGCGTCCGCGAACCGCTTCGCCGCCTCCGCCTTGTAGCGAGCCGCATCGTCGTTGGTCAACATTGTCGATTATTTCCTTTCAAAAGCGTGTTACCTGAGTCCGATTCTCCGCCGTTTTCCGATTCCGCTGTCTGAATTGCCGGCGTGTTACGCGCCGAAACGCAGGTGGAACGTCCGTATCTGCCACGGGGTCAAATCGAACCGTACCGAACACCTGTCATCGCCAAGTTCCAGGGGCGACGTCCCGGCGATCGGTCGTTCGATCAGGTCAACGTCCTCGGCTGATTCGATTTCCCACAACGTCCGCAACACTGCGCCGTTCACGGGTTGCCCGTGCGCCCCGTAAACCCGGAC
>CAZYBA010000038.1:9050-13030 GCA_964646105.1 uncultured Armatimonadia bacterium | reverse complement strand
TACTCGGCCCCGCGCCGGACCAATTCGGCATCCCGCCAATCGCCCTCGTGCGGGACCAGCGCCACATCGAAGCGATGCTCCACCCCCTTTTCGTACCCATCGGTGGTTTTGGTGGAGCGATTGAACCCGCCGATTTCGCCGTAGCCCTCCTTGAGCGACGTGCACTTCAGGAGGGCCACCATCGCGACATCGCCCTCGACGCCGTTGCCCGGCAGTCCCCGGTTCAGGACTCCCAGACCGTTCGCCCCGTTGGAGTAGTCCATCCAGTGCTGGGCAGGCATTTCGCCCTCCGGACGCTCGATGGCTCCAAACGGAATCTCCTGAACAACGCTCCCTTGGTGGACCGTGGTCGGGAACGCCATACGGTAGCGGACGCGCTCCTCTTCGTTGATCAGATGGGTCTGGATCTCGACCCGGCCGAGTCCGGCCAGCAGACGCACCCGGTGTCGGATGTACCCCGACCCGAACGCGAAATCGATACGGAATTCGATGCGCGCCTTCCCCGCCACCACCCGGCCGTCGCCGCCGTAGTGGTGCGAGAAAGCCGCCCGGGTGTCGCCTTCGTGAGGCAACGGATGCAACCGGAGCATCGGAGTGAGCGCATCTCCCTTGCAGTGGCCGTTGTATTCCCAGAAATTGCCGTTGTCGAGTTCGCGGACCACGGTCCCTGCGTAGGGGCGATTCGGGTCGACCGCCTCCCAGCCTGTCGGCTTGTGCACCAGACTGCGGATCGCGCCGTTCCAGGAATCGAGCTCGACGCGGACGGTTTCGTTTTCGATCACCGCGATATGGTTGTCGAGCATCAGGAAGCGGGGCTGATTCGACGAAAGGGTGCTGGCTTCGGGTTCGCCCGACGCCGGAACCACGCGGAAGACCGCAAACCCGGACGCCGGGACGCCCTTCGCGACAAACAGGACCGTTGCGCGTTTGATCGCACCGTTCCCGTAACGTTCGCACGCCAGCAGATCCGACGCCATGCGGTTGCCTTGGTCGTCGACCACATCAACCTCGAAAACGTCCTGTGTGGAGTATCCGATGGCCACCTCCACCGTATCGTCACGGTCCCAGCCGAGGGTGTTGAATACGACAAACGGGATGCCGTCGCCGGCGGTGTCGGCGAACTGGGCGATTTGCTCGAACGATTGGTCGCGGACCGGAGATACCAGTTCGTGCGCGCGCTCGTAGCGGTTCTGGACTGCGGTGTAAACCTTGTCGACCTGGGAGCCGCAGATGATGTCGTGGAATTGGTTGAACAACACCGGTTCCCATGCTTCGTCGATGCGCCCGAGGACGGACGATTTCCCGAGCCGGGTCGCCACGGCGTCCGCCCACTCGGCATCCGCCAGCAACACCTCCATCCGCCGGTTCCATTGCTTGATCTTGATCCGGGCGCTGAAACAGCCCTGGAACACAGGATTCCGGTCGCCCTCGATTTCGGGGAATTCGTACCCCTTGATGGCGTCGAAATAGCGCTTCGGCGTCGAGATCACGAAATGGGGCTTGCCGGGATCTGCCGCGTACTTCTGGTTGTAGAGGCGGAACATTTCCGCGATGTGCGGCTGGACTGGAGTGAGGTCGGCGCCGCTGACCGCCAGGATATGCGGCGTTTGCGCATTCCTGAAAAGTTGGTCCATGCGCACGTCCACAAACTTCTCGAATTCGTGCAAATTGTTCGGAGCGGGAAACAGAACACAATAGGAAGCACGCATCCAGTGGCTCAGGAAGCGTGTGCCGTCAAGGCCTTTCCACCAGCATTCGGTGGGCCCATTGACATCGCCGAGACGTTGGAACGAATTGTTCTCGAAGCCGCAACCGACCATCAGCTGCGGGATTTGCGGATGTTGTCCGAACGTGTCGAGCAGCCAGCCGGTGGTGGGGTCGACCCCCAATTCACGCTGCATCCACCGTTTGCCGTTGAGCACCTGCCGGATGAACGATTCCCCGCTCGGGATATTGACATCGGGCATGGCATGCATGCCGCAGGTGATTTCGAGACGACCCTCGCGGATCATTTGCTCAACGAACGGACGTTCCTCGGGGTAGGTGCGCAGGAACGGTTCGATGTAGCAGGTTTGGTCGAGGACAAATGTGAATTCGGGGTTCTCCCGCATCGCGGCAAGCGCGCCCAGCGCCACGGAATAACCGATTTCGAACGTTTCCGCGCGGGTGAGAAACACCTCGGCATCGTAGTGCGTGTGTGGCACAAAATGGACTGTCGGCTTCATTGCTCTCCTGAATTTTCGTCAATCAGAACGAGGGCTTTCCCCGTGCTGGGCCCCGAGATTTCAACCGCCTACGGAATCACTCCCGCGGGTGGATAGGCCTTGGCGGGATTGCCGTAAGGATTGCCGGCGTGATCCACTCCCTTGGCCAGGTAAACGCGGAAGTTCTTGTTGAAATCGGGATCGAATTTGTTGGTGGTGGGGAAATAGCGCACCGTAAACGCCGCCCGGGGGAGTGTTCCCGTATTGGGCGCGGACCCGTGGATGATGCGGGCATCGTGCAGGGACGCTTGATTGGGAGCGAGGACAATGTCCACCGCCTTGCTCTCGTCGAATTGCTCGGCCTTCACTTCGGTCGGGAAGACCTCATCGCCGGGATTCTCCAGCTTGTCGTAGTCCGAGTAGCCGTTGGCGTGGGTGCCGGGAATAACCCGCAGGCATCCGTTGTCCGTGGACGATGTCTCGAGGGAGACCGTGACCGACGCAACCAGGATCGGGTCCATCCAGCCTTTCCAGTAGGCGGAGTCCTCGTGCCAAGGCACACGCTTGCCCACCTCCGCCGGTTTTTGCAGGAAGTGGCAGGCGAAAACCGCGATATCGGGGCCGATCACCGGTTCGACCAACGCCAGCATTTCCGGAGCAAAAATCCAGCGGAACATCTCCGGATCGTCCCAGTGCGGACAGTCGACCAGCGAAGGCTGAACTCCCCCGCGTTCTTCGGCGCGTTTGGCGAATGTGGCCGCGCATTTTTCCTTGAGCGCGACGAATTCGGAATCGCTGAATACACTTCCGGGGATGATCAGGTAGCCGTCACGGTCGTACGCGGCGGCCATTTTCGGGTTCACAACGGCGTTCAAGAATTTCCAGGCTCCTTTTTCCAGATCGGAACGAGTGCCAACGCGGCAGGCTTGGGGTTTCCGTCGAAGTCGATGATCGACGTGTTGGCGGGGCAGGGATGGCAGTCGTGGCCGCACCAGAGCAGGATGCCGCCGATGCGGGGGAAGCGTGCCTTGGTCAGGCCGACGGCGATGGTCAGCGCTTCGGCTTGGCGGGCTTGGCTCCAGTCGACATATTCGTCGAGCGATTCGGGATCGCGTCCGTGTTCCTGCGCGAACGCCGCGACTTCCACCCACCAGTCGACGGGGCGTCGCCAGACGGGGTTGGTGCCGGAGATCGGCATCGGGTCGTAGTCGCCGGACCAGCGTCGGATCAGATCGGCAGGCGCGGTGCCGGGCGCGCCGGTTTCCGCCCGGAACAGGGAGTCGTCGGCTTCCCAGTACTCCCGCCAAGCGTCCATGCTTCCCCACATTTTCCAAGGGCCGTGGACATTGTGGTGGATTCCCTTGCCGAAATCCTTGGCATCGGCATTGAAGCGCGGCCCGGTAGCGGTGGTGGGCAGGAAACGGCGGGTGGGGTCGTTTTCCTTGACAATTCGGTCGAGCAGCCCGATGAGCGGATGCGCCGTAGTCATCGGGACCCCGTAGCCGTCCGCGTGGCGTTCATGGAGTTCGTTCCCGCCATTCCACAGAAGCAACGCAGGGTGGTGCTGTCGACGTTCGATGAATCCGCGCAGGATGTTCCCCACCGCGAGCAGGGACGTGTCGTCGTCGGGCGGAACGTTTTCCACCCCGGACGAACTGAGCGGGACATCTTGCCAGATCAGCAGCCCGAACTCGTCGCAGGTGTTGTAGAAGAATTCCTTTTCGAGGTAGCCGACCCCGTTGACCCGCAGCGTGTTGACCCCGAGGTCTCGGTAGG
>CAZYBA010000038.1:0-9040 GCA_964646105.1 uncultured Armatimonadia bacterium | reverse complement strand
ACTCCGTGAGGTCGGCGTAATTGGGCGCGAGCGGTGGGCAGTTGACGCCCTGCAGGAAGATCCGCTCGCCGTTCACGACACAAATCCACGGCTCGGCGTCCGCGGGGGCGCCTTCACATTGCTCCCAGACGATATTGCGGAAGCCGACACGCCGATCGGCGCGGTCGTGCACGGTACCGGACTCGTCAACGAGTTCGACATTGACATCGTACAGAGGCTGGTCCCCGGCGCCGTTGGGCCACCACAGTTCCACGGGAAGGTCGGTCCAACTCACTCCCGCGGCTTGGAACGCGGCTGCGGAAACCTCCTCCATGCAAACCAGCTGGCCATCCCGGGAAAGGCGCACCGATACGGTGGTGTCCCGGGCGTTTTCAAGACGTCCCCCCACGCGAAGGATGCCGGTTTCGGAGCCCGGATCGGCGTCCGCGACACAGCGCACCGCTCCCAGCGCGGGACCGTCGGTGGTTTCGAGTCGGATCGGTTCCCAGATACCGATTTGAACGAGACGCGGCTGCCAGTCCCAGGTGTAGTTGAAACGGGTCTTGAATTCGCGGACCTTTGACGTTTCCCCGAATTGGCCAAGCCAGCGCGGGGGCACGTCGAAGGCGATTTGCAGCAGGTTGGACTCGGGTTTGAGGAAGCGGGTGAGGTCGAAACGATGGACCAAGTGGGTTCCGACAAACGTACCGATCTCCTGACCGTTGACACGGACCCAACCGGAGTAGTCGAGGCCTTCGCAAACCAGGGTCTTGCTTCCTGCACGCTTGCACCAGTCTTCAGGGAGTCGGGTTTCGTAAACCCATTGCCGGTTTTCGACCCATTCGCATTGGCGGGAGACCTCGGGCAGGTTCCAGTCGGGGAGGATGCCGTGATCGCTCAGGGCCTTCTGGACCGAGCCGGGGACCTTGGCCGGGATGCCGGAGAGTTCGGCGAGCGGGGATTCCCCGAGTTCCATGGTGCGGAACAGGCGCCAGACATGGGGCGTCCAGCCGGACAGGGTCCAGGGCAGGGTCCCTAGATCGTCGACGATTTTCATGGCAAACCTCCCGACATCGGTGTCGAATTCCTGAGACGCGGCCGTTTGCGGCCGGTGCGGTTCATGCAATCGCTCCCAACGGGTCTTCCCAGAGAGCCTGGAGGGTGCTGAGGAAACGGGCGGCGACGGCGTGGGTGACGAGCCGCGGATCGACCGTGAGCGCAATCCAAACCCGCTGGATTTTCTTGCCATCGGAATCGGTCCCTTGGTCGCGGATCCTGGCGACGGAGAGTTGGGGCCATTCGGGCAGATTCAGCAGCGGCGACGCGGTGTCGAGTCCGAGAGGGCCCCAGTCGACAATCGTGAACGAGTTTCCGGCGAGCGGGTCGCCGGGTGATGTTGCGGAGTCGGACGATGCCGCGGCGGACCGAATTGCCGAGGCGATATCCCGGGCCGACGCGGAGTCGATATCGCGCAGGACACTGGCGGAGGCACCGTATTGGTTGAGGGAAACCAGCGTGGCATGGAACCGTGTCCATTGCTGGATTTGCACGCCGTCAATCGACGCGTTGAGTTCGGGAACGGCCTTGAGCGCCGCGCCGACTGCCTTCACGAGCAGCGCGACCGGGTCGATTTCGAGGCCGGATTTCGCGAATTCGGTTGTCAACGCCAATGCTGGCGCGGCGTCGGTGTCGATCGCGAAGGTCAGGGGCGTGTCGGGCAGCCCGAAGCGCAGGCCGGAGATGGTTCCGGATTCGGCCCAAGCGCGTGTTTCCCCCACCCCCCGTTCGGCGCGGAGCGCAGCGGCGGCTTGGATATCGCGCTCGACCACGGCGCCCTCCGGACCGGTCCCGAAAAGGGTTTTCCAGTCGATGCCGGCGGCTTCCGCGGCGACCCGGGCTCTCGGGGACGCGAAGAGGGGTTGCCCTACACCCGAGGAGGCGCGCGGCGCGAACGGGTTCCACTGCCCCGATCGCGGGACGTGGCGAAACCGGTGCCGGAGTGGGAGTCGGTTTCGGTGGTTCAGACGCGGCAGTGTCGGTTGCGACGTCCGCGCGAACCGAATCCGCCCGGGGCGCCGTCGGCACGGATTCCCCCGGGGCGGCGATCGACGCGATCACCGAGAGTACCGCCACTTCCTCGCCGGGTTTGGCGCGGACCCCGGAAAGCACTCCCGACGCCGGCGATTCCACCTCGAGCACTGCCTTGTCGGTTTCCACGGAGAACAGCGGATCGCCCTTGGCGACAGTCTCGCCCTCGGACTTGAGCCAAGCGACCAGCACCAGCGTGTCGGTGGTGGTGCCCAGCGGCGGGACCAGGACATCAACCGGCATGGGAACCTCCCGCGGGTCGCATGCCGAACCTGTCGCCATACTCGGTACCGGTCGACGTCAACGAAACAACATTCACCGGAAGCACGCGCGCACCGCCTCCGCCACCCGGCGTGCGCTCGGGACATATTCGGCCTCCAGGACCGGCGCGAACGGCGGCGGGATATCCGGGGCCGACACCCGCTTCACGGGAGCGTCCAAGTGGAAGAATGCCTCCTCGGCCACCATCGCCGCGATTTCCGCGGCCCAGCCGTGGGTGCGGTTGTCCTCTTCCACCACCACCAGCCGACCGGTCTTGCGCACCGACTCGAGGATCAACTCCTTGTCGAGCGGCACCAACGTGCGGGGGTCGATCACCTCGCAGTCGATGCCCTCCTCCGCCAGTATTTTCGCGGCTTCCATGGCACGGTAGACGGTCAGCAGTTTTCCGACAATGGTGACATCCCTGCCTTCGCGCCGGACGATGCCCTTGCCGATCGGGACAATGTAATCGCCGTCGGGGACCTCGCCTTCCGCGCTCAAGGCCCCTTTTTCGGACCGCCCGCCCTTGCTTCCGTAGAGCAGCTTGTGTTCGAACATCAGCACCGGGTTGTCGTCGCGGACCGCCGCCTTCAGGAGCCCCTTGGCATCGTAGGCGGTGGATGGCGCGACCACCTTGAGGCCGGGGATGTGGGTGAAGAAGGCCTCGAGGCTTTGCGCGTGCTGGGACCCGCGCCGGGTGGATCCCACCGGGGCGCGCATCACCATGGGCACCTTGACTGTCCCGCCGGACATGTAGGTCATCTTGGCCGCCTGGTTGGCGAGCTGGTCCATCATGCAGAAGAGGAAATCGCCGTACTGGACATCCGCGATCGGGCGCATGCCGGTCATGGCGGCTCCGATGGCGGCGCCGGCGATGCCGATTTCGGAAATGGGCGTGTCGAGAATGCGCTCGTGCCCGAACTCGTCGGAGAGGCCGAGGGTGACTGTGAACGCTCCCCCGAATCCGCCGGGGATTCCGATGTCTTCCCCCAAGCAGAAGACGGTGGGGTCGCGGCGCATTTCCTCCCGGATGCCCTCGCGCAGCGCCTCGGCAATGGTCATCAGCGGCATGATCGATCTCCCCAGAAAAGGTCCACCAACGCATCGTCGGGGTCCGGCAGCGGGCTCTCCTCGGCGAACACGACACAGGCGTCGATGCGCGCCTCCACTTCCGTCTCGATCGCCTCCGGATCGCCCGGCGCGAGGAGCGGCGCGAGGCGCACCAGCGGGTCCTTTTCGCGCCACTCGGTCTCTTCGTCGCGAGTCCGGTAGTTGCAGGCATCACTGCGCGAGTGTCCGCAAAGGCGGTAGGTCTTGGCCTCGATGAGGGTCGGGCCGTCGCCGCGTCGGGCGCGTTCCACCGCCTCCCGCGCCACACTTTCCACCGCGAGAACATCGTTCCCGTCCACGATGGCTCCCGGCATCCCGTAGGCGGGCGCGCGGTCGGCCACATGTTCCACCGCGACAATCTGGGAGACCGGCGTGGACGCTCCGTAAAGGTTGTTTTCGCAAACAAAGACCACGGGAAGCTGCCAGATGGCGGCCATGTTCATCGCTTCGTGGACCGCGCCCTCGTTGGATCCGCCCTCGCCGAAGAACGCGACAGTGACCTGCCCCGAACGTCGCATCTTGGCGGAGAGGGCAGAGCCCACCGCCAGTGGCGCGTTCGCACCGACAATCGCGATCGCCGGCATCATCCCCACCGCGACGTCACCGACATGCATCGAGCCCCCCTTGGCCCGGCAGCATCCGGTGTCCTTGCCGTAGAGTTCGGCCATCATGGTGTCGGGGCTGACCCCTTTGGCGAGCGCATGGCCATGGGGCCGGTGAGTGCCGAAAACAATGTCGTCGGGGCGGAGGGCGGCGCACACCCCGACCGCGGTCGCTTCCTGACCGATGTAAAGGTGCAACGTGGACGGAATCTTGCCTTGTAGGAAGAGTTCGTTGCAACGTTCCTCAAACCGCCGGATCAGCAGCATCTCGCGGTAGAGATGCCGTCGATGTTCCAGGGCGGCCGGGTCGGCGGCGGGCTTCACGGCAGTCTTAGGCAAGGGGGTCCTCCAGAAGGTCGACCCGTGCCGGCGCGGCGCCCGGGTTCCATTTCCACGATTGGATTTCAAACGGTCTCAGCACGGTTTCAATCAGTTGGTATCCACCGGGTCCTTCGACGCGCGCGGCTTGCGAACGCCCACGGGTCTCGACCAGTCGCAGGATCCAGCCGTCACCGTCCTCGGCCGCCTTCAGCGACGTGACGTGGACGGTGGACGGGGTGCAGCGCAGCAGTGAGAACGGTTCGGTGCGCGAACCCGGGCGCGAGCCCTCGAACACCAGTTGCAGCGGCTGGTTGCGGGCGACCCCGCGTTCCGGAAGTGCGAGATCGGTGCCGACGGGGCCGGCCACGAGATCAAAGCGGGTGCGATGAACGCCTTGGTCGTTGTGGGGACGTTCGAGTCCCACCACCGAATCCTCGCCGGTGAGGTAGCCGAAATACGGGCTGCGCAGCAGAGTCAGGTTGACATCGATTCCGTCCCCGGCGGTGGAAACATCCGCCCCGCCCACGGTATCGAGCACCAGCCCCACCGAAGTGTCCCTGTCCCCGGCGGTGCCGTCGACCCGCAGCCATTTTTGCAACGGTTCCTCGCCGCTGTCGATCGGACGTTCGAGGGTGCCGTACGGGATTTCGTAGAACGAGCGGGCATTCGCGAGCGCCAGTGGGAACGATGCCTTCAGGGTCTGGTGGGCGGCGTTCCAGTGGATTTCCACATCGAAGCCCAGTTCGTCGCGATCACGGTGCAGGGTGAGTGTCAGGCGCGCGGTGGATTTGTCCCAAGTTCCGAGCAGTTCGATCCGGGCGCGCAGCGGGCCGCTTTCCAGCACCTTGGCGGGTTTCCACGCGAACGCGCCAAGGCGGTGGAAGAAACCCTTGCGGTCGGTGCCCCAGCTGTCGGAGAGGTCCTGCACCACTTTCAGTTCGAATGGAACCTCAGGTCGCAGCAGTTCTCGCTCGATGCTCTTGTGGAACAGGGAAACCACCCGGCCGTCGGTGCCGATCCCGATTTTCCAGACTCGGTTTTCGAGATGGGTTGCGGACACGGTCAACGTCGGCTCGGCCGGAGACGGGATTGTTGACGCTTCGGCGGGTGCGTGGTCGGCGGGCTTGGTTTCGGACGCTCCTTCGACCACATGGAAAAGCGCGGCGCCTCCCGCGGGAATCTCCGGAACAAACAGCAGGCATTGCGGGCCGGCGGTACCGAACGGCGGTTCGACCTTCTGGAATTCCCGCTTGTTGCCCAACGAGTCCACGACAATCGGCTCCGCGATCGTGCGTCCCGGCAGGTGGGCGAAGAATTCCACCGGCTCGGTGCGGTCCCACGACGACGGATTCACGACGGCCAGCGCCAGCGATTCCTTGTACGGCGCCGGGGGGCGGCGTTCGAACACCGACACCAGATGTTTGACGGCGGGATGGCGGACCCGGTCGGCGGTCTCGAGGACCCCTCCGTAGCGGTAGATGGTTTCGTCGGCCGGGGACGGCGAACAGGTTCCGCAGATGATGTCGTGGAAGTGGTTGATCAGGACATGGTCCCAGGCGCGGTCGATTTCGGACTTGGGGTAGTTGCTGCCACGGGCCATGGCGGCGAGCGACGCGGTGGTTTCGGCGCTGAGGAGCCGCCCCTCGGCGCGTCGGTTCAAGGTCTTCAGCAGTGCGTTGGTGGTGTAGCAACCCCGGAACGAGTGCTGCAGTTCGCCTTCCACACGGGGAAGCTCGCGGGTTTGCGCGGCGGCGTAGAAGGCATCGAGATCGCCGTAGACCAACTCGATCTCCGGATGTTCCTTGCCGAATTCGCGCATCCAGTTGAGGTCGCGGATGGTCGGTCCGCCGCCATGGTCCCCCACCCCGTAGAAAAAGAGCGCGTCTCGGTAGCCGCCTTCGAATTGGGCGAGGATTTTCTTGGATGTGTTTTCAAACCATTTTTCGTCGGGGGTGCAGTACCAGCCGTGGGGCCGGCAGGCGACGACTTCGGAGCCATCGATACCGCGCCAGCGGTAGGGACCGTCGGGGAGATCGAGTTCGTGCGGGGACGGCCGGAAGTGGAGCCAGCCGGTCATGCCTTGGCCGCGCAGGATTTGCGGGAGTTGCGCGTGGTGTCCGAACGAGTCGACACAGTAGCCGGTGCGGGCCTGCACTCCGAAGCGGCTTCGGAAATAGCGCTGGCCGTAGAGTCCCTGGCGGACAAATGCTTCGCCGGTGGGGATGTTGTTGTCGGACTGGACGACCCAGCCCCCGACAATCTGCCAACGTCCCTCTTCGATGCGCTCGCGAATCCGTTCGAAAAGCTCGGGATCGTTGTCCTCGACCCAGCGGTAGAGGAGTGTCGACGAACACGTGAAGACAAACTCCGGGAATTCGTCCATCCGGTCCAGCGCCGCCATCCACGACGCGTAGACTTCGTCGAAACCTTCGGTCCAGTTCCAGACCCAGGTGTGGTCGATATGGGTGTTGCCGATTGCGTGACAGATGCTGCGCTCGCTCATGCCTTGCCTCCCGAGCCGTAGGTGCGGATCCGTTCCCGGACAATGTCGATCAGGGCGACGGACGCCGGGGTGAGGAAGTCGCCGGGCTTGTGGGACCCGAGGGCCTCGTGGACATCGAGGGAGCTGTCCCACGTTGCGACCGTTGCCTGAATGGACTTTGCAACGGTCTTCTTGAGGATGGTTCCGACATTGAACTTGGCGACCCCGGCGGCCACCGCCCGCGGGACGGCGTCGGCGGGGATGCCGGTGCCCCCGTGCAGAACCAGCGGCGCGCTGGTCCGGGCGCCGATTGTTTCCAAACGTTCAAAATCGAGAGGCGACTGGCCGCCGGCGAGCAGGTGGACATTTCCGACCGAGACCGCCAGGAAATCGCAGCCCGTGGCGTCCACGAAACGCACGGCTTGGTCGGGGTCGGTGAGGGACGAGCCGCTGGTGTCGATACCGCCGTCGACCGCATCGGGGAGGCGCCCGAGTTCGGCTTCGACGGACGCGCCTCGGTTGTGGGCCTCGCGCACCAGCGCAGCGACCGCGTCCACGGCGTCGTCGTAATCCCACGCCGACGAGTCGAGCATGACACATTGGAAGCCGGCCTCGAGGGCTCGGACCGCCTGGGAGAATGTCTGGGCTTCGTTGAAAATGGTCGAGACCGGCACATTCGCGCGTTTGGCGACTGTGGCGGTCATCGCGCCGAGGAGTTCGACTCCCCCGGCATCGAGCCATCCGCCATCCACCATCATGGCTCCGAAGCCGAGCATGACCGGGCTGTTCTCGGTTTCGGCGGCTTCGAGCACCGCTTCGAGCGACATCAGGTCCCAGGCTTCGAAGTAGCCGACACCGTATTTTCCTTTGCGTGCGGCGGCGAGCAGGTCGGGTGTGGAAACAAGGGGCATGGTTCAGCGCTCCAGGAGGGGTAGGAACTCGGCGGGGACCTGTTCCTCCATGGAAGGCGGGAACGTGTCGTAGAAGACGGGTGCGGGGAGGTGTCGGATGCGGCCCGCGGACGCGTCGTGGTAGGAGCAGTGGAACGCGTAGCGGGGTTGTTCGATGACATTGTTTGAGCCCGAGTGCAGCAGCATCGGGGAAAACAGCGCCACATCGCCAGCGTCGCAGGTCAGCTCGATGCCTTCGGAGAGATCGACTCCGGAAAGCTCGACGATCCGGCCGGCCACCTTGAAGCGATCCTCCTCGGTCTGGGGCGCGGCGTTACCCGCGGCGGCGAGGGTCTTGTGGTGGGAGTACGGCACCACCATGGTGGCGGCGCCGCCGGGAAGCACCGGCGTGGCATAGCAGAAGACCTGCAGGAATGTGGTGCGCGGGGCGGCGTTCCATTCGTCGGGCAGGAACAGCGTATCGACATGCCAGCCGTCGGGCTTGGCGGGCCCGGGTTTTCCGCAGTTTTCGGTGAGCAGGAACATCTGCTGGCGCAGGCGCAGGTTTTTGGCGTGCAGGCAGTGGGATGCGATGTCGCAGAGGCCGCGGTGTGCGGCGAGGTCCGCGACAATGGGGTCGTCGATCGGATGGCAGATCCGGTGGTGGAACTGCGAGCTGCCCCGCCCCGGGTCTTTCACATGTCCACCGGCGATGGTGTCGTCCATGAAGCGGACAATGCGGTCGCACCAATCGGGCGACAGAAAACCCTTGAGGATGACAAAGCCGACGTCGTCGAGTTCGGCCAGGACTTGATCGGGGTTCATCGTGCGGTTTCCGTTACCGAAAGAGGATGCCCGGCCACAAACGCATCGGCTTCGGGGCGGGTGAAAACGCCCTCGGTGCAGCCGAGCTTGGTGCAGGCGGATCCACCGATCGCGGACGCGAAACGGAGGATACGTGCGGGGTCCCAGCCTTCGGAGAGTCCCAGCAGGAGTCCGGCCGCGAACGCGTCCCCGGATCCCGAGCCATCCACGTAGTCGATGGGATAGACCGGCGCGGTATACGACTTGGCGGGGTCGCGCCAGAGGGTGCCGCGGGATCCTTGCGTAACCACCGCGGTACGGCAGCCGAGTCTGAGGAATGCGTCGGCTTGTTTTTGGGGGTCGGTTTCGCCGGTGAGCGCTTCCGCTTCTTCGTCATTGGGCAGGAAGAGATCGGTGTGCGGCAGGACCGCGGAAAGTGCGTCCGCGGAGATGGCGGCCCCGCCGGGCACCACCACATCGAGGACCGTCACAATTCCGCGGGC
>CAZYBA010000037.1:13543-14558 GCA_964646105.1 uncultured Armatimonadia bacterium | reverse complement strand
AGTAGCAATAGCCCGACTCATCGATGTAGTGGATCAGGAACCCGATTTCATCGATATGGCCGGCGAGCATCACCTTGGGGAAACCGCCCGGATTGACTGTCGCGATCACCGAACCGAGTGGATCGGTTTCGACGTTGTCGGCGAACGCGCCGACGTACTGGCGGAAATGCTCGGCGTTGGGTTCCTCGAAGCCCGACGGGGACGGGGTTTCGACCAGTTGCTTGAGGAAGGCGATTGCGGTTTCGGGGATCACAGGCGGCTCCGGTGGGGATTTATCAAAGGGGATCCGGGTCGGGATCCCCGGGAGTTCAGTTTTCGATGCCCAGATGGGCCAGCAGGAACGCATAGTCTTGGGCGAGGTCCCGCAGGGCGTCGTAACGACCGCTCGCTCCGCCGTGACCGGCGTCCATATTCGTGCGCAGCAGCAACGGATTGGGATCGGTTTTCAGGGTCCGCAGCTTGGCGACATACTTGGCGGGTTCCCAGTACATGACCTGGGAATCGTTGAGGCTGGTGCGGATCAGCATCGACGGGTAGCCTTTGGCCTGCAGGTTGTCGTAGGGGCTGTACGAACGCATGTAATGGTAGGCGTCCGGTTCGTTGGGGTTGCCCCACTCGAGGTACTCGCCGACCGTGAGTGGCAGTGTGTCGTCGAGCATGGTGTTCATGACATCCACGAACGGAACATAGCTCATCACCAGCTTGGCGACATCCGGGCGGAGATTGGCGACCGCGCCCATCAGCAAGCCACCGGCGCTGCCGCCCATGATGGCCAGCTTTTCCCGATCGGCATGGCGTTGTTCCACCAGATGGTCGGCGCAGGCGATGAAGTCCGTGAACGTATTCACCTTCTGCATCATCTTGCCGGCGTCGTGCCAGGGCTTGCCGAGCTCGCCACCGCCACGGATGTGGGCGATCGCGTAGACAAACCCGCGGTCGAGCAGCGAGAGCCGCCCCGACCCGAAATTGGCCGGAATGACAATCCCGTAGGAGCCGTAGCCATACAACAGGCACG
>CAZYBA010000037.1:7697-13533 GCA_964646105.1 uncultured Armatimonadia bacterium | reverse complement strand
CGCGGCGCCGTGCCGTCCACCGGGGGGTCACGGTGGCGCACCAGCGAGATCGGGACCCGGGTGCCGTCGGTCGCGGTGGCATGAATGAACTCGGAAACATAAAGGGAGCGATCGTATCCGCCCAGGACCGGAGTTTCCTTGAGCAGGGTCCGTTCCTTGGTTTCCATGTCGTACGCGAAGACACTCTGGGGGGTGGTCAGGGACGCGTACCGGAAGCGGAGTTGGTTGGTGTCCCACTCGCGGTTGATCTCGAGCCCCACGGTGTACGTCGGCTCGGGGAAGGTCACCAGGTGGTCGTCACCGGATCCGAAAGACACAATCCTCAGGCGCGGCAATCCTCCGGACAGTTCGGTGACCACCAGATGGCGTGCGAAGACATCCATGTCCTCGAGCATGGTGTCGGGGTTGTGGCGGACGACATCGGTCCAGTGGTCGGGCCGGACATCGTCGACCGGCGCCGCCACCAACCGAAAATTCACCGCGTCCTTGTTGGTGCGCAGGTAGTAAAGGCCGTCCCGGTGCTCGGGGTAGTACTCGTGGCCTTCCTCGCGCGGCAGCAGGCAGACCGGAGCCGAGTCGGGCGCATCCGCCTCGATGGCATGGACTTCGGTGGTGGTGGACGATGCCGAGCCGACAAAGATCTTGCGGCGGTCGCGGGAGCGGTACAGGAACGCCCGGTAGAGGGCGTCCGGTTCCTCGTAGACCAATGTGTCGGGTTCCGGGGAGCCCAGCGTGTGGCTCAGGACACGGTATGGACGCTTGGCATCATCCTCGGTCGTGTAAACAAGGGTCCGGTTGTCGGCCGCCCAGGTCACCGACCCGGCCTTTTCGATCACATCCGGCAGCAATTCGCCGGTGCGCAGGTCCTTGACCCGCAACGTGTAGACACGGAACCCGGTGTTGTCGGTGGAGTACGCGAGCAGGTTGCCATCGTCGGAAACCGCGAACGCCCCCAGCGCCATGAATTTCTCGCCCTCGGCGAGGACATTGACATCCACCAAAACTTGTTCGTCGTCGGACCCGGCCCGCTTGCGGCAATGGATGGGGTATTGCTTGCCTTCTTCGGTGCGGGTGTAGTAGACATAGCCGCCGAGGGGATAGGGCACCGAGAGGTCGGTCTCCTGAATGCGCCCCAGCATCTCCTGGTACAGCGTTTCACCGAGCACCTTGGTGGGTGCGAGCAAAGCATCCGCATACGCGTTTTCGGCGGAAAGGTAGGCCAGGGTCTCCGTGGATTCCTTGTCCTGCAACCAGCGGTAGTCGTCGTCGCGAGTGTCGCCGTGGAGGGTATGGGACAGGGGTTCGCGGCGGGCGACCGGGGGTTGGGGGAGTTCAGACATGGGACAAGTGTACCTCCCGGCCGGACGACGGCGCAGGTGCTCCGCCCCCCGGACGTGATGCATTCCGACATCAGGAAATGGTTCTGTTTTGTCGCGGTCTTGCCTTGGCGCAGGAACTGCGGGCCACGGTTGTCGAACCGGCTACCATGCAACCCCTTGCCAACCCGTTGGTGCCCGCCGCAGACGATCTCTCCGTAATCGAACGGGAACTGTGTTTTGTCCCGACCGAGAATCCTTCTCCGAAGGTTCTCGGCCCAGAGGAAATTGATCGGTACAACCGGGACGGACACCTGGGACCGTTCCGCATCCTGCCCGACTCCGAGGCAACGGCCCTGCGGACGTTCTTCGACGGTATCCTCGCCGAAGCGCTCGCCCGCGGCGAAAGTTCGTACTCCATAGCGTCCGCACACCGGCGTTTCGCACCCGTCTGGGACCTGCTCCACCACCCGGCGATCGTCGACCGGGTCGCGGACCTGCTTGGCGACGACATTGTCGCGTGGGGGTCCCACTTCTTCTGCAAACTGCCCGGGGACGGCAAAATCGTGGACTGGCATCAGGACGCGGTTTATTGGCCGATGACCCCTAGCAAGACGGTCACCGTGTGGCTGGCGGTCGACGACACGGATACCGAAAACGCCTGCATGCGCTTCATTCCGGGTTCCCATCGTCACGGACCGCTGACACACCTGCCCAGCTCCGCGGCCGACGACAATGTCCTCAACCTCAAGGTCACCGATCCCCTGTCGTTCGGAAAGGCGCCGTTCGACAACGTCCTGCGCGCCGGCGAAGCATCGTTCCACTCCGACCTGCTGCTGCACGGATCCGATGCCAACCAATCCGATCGGCGACGATGCGGGATAACGCTGCGCTACTGCGCGGCGTCGGTGCGCGCCTATCTGGGTTGGAATGAAAAAGGAATGGTAGTCCGGGGATCCGATCCGGAGGGGCACTGGGCCAATCCGAAACGACCGGCGGACTGAGGACCTCTCCGGAGGCGGTTCGGGCCGTTTCGAGGTACGGCGAGGCATCCGCTCTGGTCCGGCAGAACGCCCTCGGGCGGGAATCCACACGGCACCCGGCGGCAGGCGGGACGCGACGGCAATTCCCGTGCCAAAACTGTCGGATTCCAAAAATACAGGCAAAGTTGCCGGTGTTGCCAGAACAAAAACCGGTTAACCTGTGGGTGCGAGAATACCCAGATCCGTTCTGCGGATCCCAGGCGGGGGTGGTTGACGTTCAATCCCGGTATCAGGGGAACGACAACCACCCCCGCGGGTGTTTCTGGGGATGAGTGACGTGCGCTTGCACGATCTGTCCCAAAAACCGACTCCCTGTTACGACGTCACCGGTGTTTCGGGAAAATGTTCCACGTGAAACAGTTCGGAACATCGCGCCGATCCGCCCTGGGTCAGGCTCCGCGCAGGCACAAGACCCGGCTCGACGTCCGTACTACCAGTCGGTCGCCCGACATCGCCGGTGACGCCATGCACATTTCCTCGTCGGCGCCGAAACGCAGGACATTCTCGAGTTCAAAACGATCCCCGGCTCGCACCACAAAACACTTGCCCTCTTCGTTCAGGCAAAACACCCGACCGGACGCCACCCAGGGGGAGGTCGTGAACGCAAAACCCTCCGGCAGACGCTCCTTGTCGTACAACTTCTTCCCGGTACGCGCATCGTGGCACGTCAACAATCCACGGTCCATCAACACATAGAGACGACCGTCATGGTGCACCGGAGTCGGGTTGTACGGTCCGGACGTCGGATGCGACCAGGCTATCGACTTGCTCGTAAACTCCCCGGCCGAGAGCGTGATATCCCCCGACGCCCCGGGACGGATTGCATAGAGGGGCCGCAACGCGTCCCCGACATAGCCCGAGGTCACGAACAACAGACCGTCCCCGGCGATCGGAGTCGGGATCGCAATGCTCGACATCCCCCGCAGACTCCACAACAACTTGCCATTCAGATCGTACGAACGTACCGCGCGGCTGCCCGCAGTCACAATCTCCGTCCGATCGCCGGTCCGCCACACAAACGGCGTCGACCAATTCGATTTCTCGTCCCGATCGATACGCCAGACCGGCTTGCCATCACGGATATCCACCGCCACCATCTCCGAACGCTCGTCGTTGTCGTCCACATGGAACACACGACCGCCATGGACCACCGGCGAGGACGCGCTGCCCCAGCCGAAACGGGTCTTGCGGGGCTCGAGACGACGTTCCCAGCGGACACGCCCCGAACGCGCATCCAGGCCGAACATGCCCAGGCCGCCGAACAACGCCACCACCGTCCCGCCGTCCACCACCGGAGTCTCCGCACCGTACGTGTTCTTCAAATGAACCGATGTCCGGGGGGCGCCCTCGTGGACCACACGCTCCCAGATCTGCTTGCCACTGGACAGGTCGAGGCATACCACACGGAACGAATGGGTCTCGGACGGCGGTTCGGGACGTTCACCGCCGAAGTACAACCCCTTGCGCGGCGCCTCGCCCGCCGTGGGACGCACCACCGACGTGCAGTAGACACGGCCACCCGCGATCACCGGACTCGACCAACTCCGACCCGGCAGAGCCACCGACCACGCCACCCCCCGCTCCGGAGACCATGCCACCGGCAACTTGGGATGCGCACCCACGCCGCATCCTCCGGGACCACGGAACTGCGGCCAATCATTCGCGGAAATCATGGAAAACTTTCCTCTCACGAAGCTCTGGAACAACACACTGGAAACGTGCCCCCGGAAACATCTTCACGGGGTTCGGGGATCGGGGTGAAGAATCCAACGCTCCACCATTTCCAGCAACTCCCGGCCGTGGGCACGAACATCGAACTGTGGATTCTCGATCATCCGCCAAGGCAATTGATCCAGATTGTTGCGGACAATCATCGCGACCGCATCCGGGCTGAATTCGCCGAACTCCCCGGCTTCCTGACCGTTGCGGAGAAACTCGACAAGGCCCCCCTCCGCACGCGCCATCTCGGTGTCGGCGAGCGACGGCAACGGACGCAGGTCGCGCAGGATCGCCAAACACGCACGCACCGCAGTCGGATGGTCTACCAGATAATCGACAGTCGCCTCGATATACGTTCGCACACGCTGGCGCCACGTGGTGCACTTACGGAGACGATCCTTCGCGTAATCCGCGCCCTGCTGGATCATTTCCCGCAAAACCGTCTCGATCAACCCGTCCTTGTTGCCGAAATGGTACGAAATCACCCCCTTGGTGATGCCGGCCCGCTCGGCGATCTTCCCCATCGTCGCCTGATGGTAACCCACCTCCGCGATCACATCGCGCGCACACGCCACAATCTGGGCACGGCGCGCAAACTCGATGGCGGAAAGCTCCGTCCGGCGGCCGTCCTGCACTCGTGCCATAGGCCAAGTGTAGACCACCGCAGGGGCACCGGCAATTCCTTTGGGAAAGCTCAGGCCCGCGCCCGGAAAACCAACCCCGCCACCGCGCGCCGTACACTGAGGCAACCTCGCGAACCCTGCCGAAACCATGCCCTGGCGACAATCCCGCAACCCGGACGAAACCCCGCAGACACCCCCCGATCCCGCAGCCCTGCGCGAATACGCACTGCGGTTGCTCGCCATGCAATCCCGGTCCGAGACCGAAATCGCCCGCAAGCTCGCCCGGCGCGGCGCCGACCCGGAAGCCATTGCCGCCCTAATCGACGATTTCCGGCAACGCGGATGGCTCGACGACCAAGCCCTCGCAGAACGATGGGTCGAGGCACGCGGGCAATCCCGCGGACGGGGGGCACTCGCCTGGGAACTGCGGCGACGCGGAGTGGACCCGAGCGACGCACTCTCCGAGCGCACCGACGACGACGAGAAATCCGCCGCCTGGACCGCCGCGGTCCGCAAGGCCGGCGACCCACCCACCGTCGCCGGACCAGACGGCAAACGCAAACTCGCGGCGTTCCTGCAACGCCGCGGATTCTCCTACAGCACCGTCCGCCACGTCCTCGACCGCACCGTCGTCGAAAAACCATCGAACTCGTCCGAGGAAGACACTTCGATCGAGGAGGAACCATGGGAGTCCGACTGATGCCGGTGGCACCCGCCGCCCGCAAGAACCCGGGCCTGCATTTCCTGGTCTGGCACGACATCGTCGTCAACAAGAAACTGGTCTGGTTCGACACCACCCGCGCCGAACTCGAAGCCCAGTTCGACCGCCTCGAGAAGGCCGGAGCCAAGCCGGTCGGGCTCGGGGACGCAACCCAGTGGCTTCTCCACGGCCGTGGCAACCTACCCCAAGGCGCCGTCGTCCTCTGCTTCGACGACAACACCGTCGGCATCCACGACCACGCGTTTCCCATTCTCAAACGCCGCAATTGGCCGTTTGTGGTCTCGCTGCACACCGCGTACGTCGGAGTCAAGACCGGCAAGGACCACAACAACTGGAATGCACTGCGCCGCATGGCAAACTCGGGCGCGGTGCTGGTCAGCCTGTGGTGGCTGGGATGCACCATGCTCCTGCCGC
>CAZYBA010000037.1:4424-7687 GCA_964646105.1 uncultured Armatimonadia bacterium | reverse complement strand
TGCTGGTCAGCCAAACCGTCAACCACCCCCCGGACCTGCGGACCCTAGACGCGGGACGGCTCGATGACGAAATGCGGGTCTCCCGAGCCACCATGGCCCGCCAACTCGGACTCGCCCCGTTCGCAATCACCTACCCGTCCGGCAAATGGGACCGACGTGTGGCCGAAGCCGCCGCCAACGCAGGCTATGTCCTCGGGCTCACCGAAGACCACGGTCGCGCAGAATCGTCCCAACATTGCCTGGGCATACGAAGATGGTCGACGCACAAACGATTCGACCAGGCCGTGGAAGCCATTGCGAAGGACGCCCGTCAACCCCGCTGACACTTCCCGACAACAGCGGCGGCCGACAACCGCGCCGGAACAATCCGGTCGCCGAACAACAAATTACCGACACCCTATTGCCCCGGCCAAACCTGTCTCGAAACGGGCAATCGGTTTCCCGGATTCACGCGCGCGCTTCGGCATCCTCCAGCTGCTCCGCGAGCAGTCCGTAACGCAAGCCACGGACCGAAACGCGTATGGACCTGGCACCGAACCGAAGCGCCGAACGCCACTGGATCAGTGCCCCCGCCACCATCACCGGGGCCCGGGCCGGGTCGAGGCCGGGCAGTTGACGACGTTGGTCCAAGGGCAGGGACGCCAGCCGATAGGCAGTCTCGCGTAGGAATTCAACCGGCAACTCCGTCCCATGCACCAATTCCGCCGCAAACCGGCCGTGCTTGAGTGCCGCCAAACTGGTCGCAGTCCCGCCGCTGGCGACAATCATCGGAACTGTCCCGACATCCGGAAAAGACTCCAGCAATCGGTCTACCAATTTCAGCGCGGAATCGAAGCGGGTGTTGTCTGCCGGATCGTACACCGACCAGAAATCCGGTGCGACTATCGACCGCCCCGACCTGCAGCGACACACGATGGCTCAGCGCCCGGCCCGCGCCCGCCACCACCTCGGTCGAACCACCCCCCGCATCGGTAAGGATCCAGCCGGAGCAACGCTCCAAGCCAAACAACGGGTCGTCCGCCACCGCACGGAAAACCAACCACGCCTCCCGGTCCCCGGAAAGAATCTCGACGGAACCACCCAGCAGCATCGACATTTCGTCCGCGAACTCGGGACCGTCGGATGCATCGCGCAACGCACTCGTGCCGACCGCTGCAATACGCTGGACACCGAGATCGCGTACGGTGACGACAAAGTGCGCCAACGCGTCCCGGGTTCGCTGCTTTGCCAAGGGATCGAGCCTGCCCACAGCCGACACCCCGTCGCCTAGACGCGTCACCGCAACCCAGTCCCCCAGCACCTGCCTACCGTCGGCCACCGACATCTTCACGGAATGCGTCCCGATGTCGATCGCCGCCACACGCTGTTCCATCCGACCAGAATACCCCCCGTGCTACAATGCGGACGTCATGAAGACGTCGTCGATCCTCGTCGCTGCGCTCGGAGTTCTCGGTGTTTCAACCGGTTGCTCCAAGCCACAAGAGTCACCTGCACCCTCCACTGCGCCACCGGCCGCAGCCGGGCAGGCACCGACCGCCCCTCCGCAGGAAGGCCCAGCCGTGCAACCGGCCGGAGGCATGGGAGGCAGCCCGATGGGACGGGGCATGGCCGCGCCGCCCAAGCCTGCCGACGACGCCCCGTTGGCTCCCACCCCCAACGAGGACAAGGCCATCGCCGATGCCGAAAAGGCGGGCGACAAGGCTGCCATTTCCAACGCCTACCTGGACCGCGCCGTCCGTCACCGCATCGACACCAAGGCCGGCGACAAGGTCAAGTACCCCGCAGTGGTCGCCGATCTCAAGAAATCCCTGGAAGCCGATCCCAAAAACGACCGGGCAAAGAAAGTCCTGGAATTCGTCGAAGCCCTGATGAAGGGTCCGGGAGCCGGTAAACCCGCGCCGAAGTAGGTTGCAGAACGACAGTTTCACCATGGAAAAAGGCTTTCTCGACGAACTGCGCTCGATAGTCGGCACGGACGGCATCCGGGTCTCCGACGCCCAAAAGGTCGCCTACGCGTCCGATGCCTACACGCTCGAGAAAGCCCCTCCCGGTGTGGTGGTTTTGCCCGTGTCAACGGAACAGGTCGCAGCCATTGTCCGACTCTGCGCCCGATGGTCGGTCCCGATCGTCCCCCGGGGCGCCGGAACCGGACTCGCCGGCGGGGCCCTCGCCCGACCCGGCCAGTGCCTGCTCTGCCTGTCGCGCATGAACCGCATTCTCGCGGTCGATCCCGAAAACCGCACCATCCGCGCCGAAGCCGGCGTTGTCAACACATCCCTCACCCGCGCGGTCGCCGCGGAAGGTCTGCTCTACGCCCCCGATCCATCGTCCCAAGGCGCCAGCACCCTCGGGGGCAACATCGCCAACAACGCAGGCGGCCCCCACACCCTCAAATACGGTGTCACCGTCAACCACATCCTGGCCGCCAAGGTCGTCCTGCCCACCGGGGAAGTGGTTGAGATCGACGGCGACGACGCCGGATACGACCTGCTCGGTGTTCTGGTCGGGTCCGAGGGCACGCTGGGCATAGTCACCGAAGCCACGGTCCGCGTGGTCCGCGCGCCCGAGGCCATCCGCACCCTGCTCACCGTCTGCGACTCGGTCGACACCGCAACCCAGCTGATCTCGGACATCATCGCCGCCGGCATCGTCCCCGCAGCCCTCGAAATGATCGACCAGACCATCCTGCGCGTCGTCGAAGAGGTCTACCACTTGGGGCTGCCCACGGATGCCGGTGCGGTCCTGCTGATCGAGGTGGACGGACCCGAGGCCGGACTCGACCGCCTCGCCGACCGGATCGCCACCATCTGCACAACCGGCGGGGCCATCCGGGTCGAACGGGCCAAGGATGCCGCAGAACGCGCCAAGCTCTGGACCGCCCGCAAGAAGGCGGTTGGGGCGCTGGGCCGACTCGCACCGTCCCATGCCACCCAGGACGGGGTCGCGCCCCGCACCAAACTCCCCGAAGTGCTGCGCCAGGTCCGGGCGGTCGCCGAGAAACACAACCTGCGGATCGCCAATGTCTTCCATGCCGGGGACGGCAACCTGCATCCGGTGGTCCTCTTCGACGAACGCAATCCGGATGAAGTCCAGCGCGTCCTCGCCGCAGGAGGCGACATCCTGCGGGCCTGCGTCAACGCCGGTGGCGCCCTGTCCGGGGAGCACGGCATCGGCATCGAGAAACAGGAATTCCTCGGCCTGATGTTCTCCGAGACCGATATCGACACCATGCTCCGGATACGTCAGGTGTTCAATCCGGACGG
>CAZYBA010000037.1:469-4371 GCA_964646105.1 uncultured Armatimonadia bacterium | reverse complement strand
CATGCTGCCCCCACCTCGATCGCCCCGACGACGCAACATTGCGGCATCTGGCGTCCGGCAAGGGCGCCGTCTGATTCATTGCGACAACACCCCTCGAACGCGAAGAACACAATCGCGATGACGAAACTGCGCGGCGGCGACAGCAACTCACCTTTGGGTCAACTTCCCGTCGACAAATAACGGCGGACGCCCCAATTCCAAACCTGCAGGCTTGCCGCGAGGAACGCGAATCCCGCAAGCGGAGCCAACCAGTCCCAGTTCGAGTCCGACCGCGCCAGCAATCGGTCGGCAGGGATGTGGTTCATGCATGCCACCGGCACCACCCAGGTGAACAACCAACGCACCGGATTGGGGTAGATGGTCAACGGCATCTCGGCGGCCGCAACTCCGCCGTAGGTCAACGCATTCACGACCTCAAGCGACTCGACGGTCCAGAAGCAGGCGGTCGCCTGCAAGACGAAAACACCCAAGAAGACACAGACGCCGGAAACAACGGTGGCCAAGAGATAGCAACATTCCAGCGGCCCGAATGCGATTCCCGACGCAGAGGCTCCCCAGGTCAACGCCGCCAGTCCCGTCCCCAATCGACCGAGACGCGAAAGTTCGAACTGCTGCGCGGCAACCAGCAATGCCGATGGCGCCGGTCGCAACAATACCCGGTCGAACTCACCCGTCCGCACCGTCTGCCCGAATTGGTCGAAACCCCTGCCGATGGTTTCCGCCAACGCGAAGGCGATGTGCACGATGCCGCACAACAACGCCACCTCGGGCAACGTCCATCCGGGTAGCGGGCCGAAACGCTGGAAGAGCAACCACAATGCCGCCAGTTCCGACCCGATTGTCACCGCCTGCCCAATCGTCCACAAAACAAAGCTCGCCCGATAGGCCAGTTGGGAGCGCAGGGACGCACCAACCATCGCCCGGTAGACGCGCAGGCTATCCACCTTGCACCAGCACCCGCCGTAAACCGGTTGCGAGCAATCCACGGCCGACACCGACGAACACCAAGCTCCATACCGCTTGATGCCCCAGGATTCCCAACAAATCCGACGGCGGACGGCTCCCCAACCAAAGCTGGAACGGAGCGTCGACAATTCCCTGAAACGGCAATGCACGGAGCAATGGCTGGACCGAATCCGGAAAAAAGGCGATTGGGATCAAGTGCCCGGACAGGAACGCACTGGCGGCCGGCACCACACGGCGTATGCCGTCACCGGCGATGGTCCAGAGCAGCGTTACACTCACCAAGGTGAGTAGCGACGCCGTGAGCAACAACGACCCGCAGGTCGCGGCCAACCAGGCAACGGCGGCCGACGGCGATGCAGGAAGGCGCATTCCGAGGAACAGCGTCGCCACGAAAATCACGGGAAAACAACGCAGCAGGGTCGGGGCGAGGCGTCCGGTTGCCTGTCTTACAAACCACAGGCGGTACAGATCGACCGGGCGGGCGAGCTCGTAACCGATGGACCCGTCCCGCATCATGCGCGACACTTCAGGGTCGGGGTTTGTGGTGTACGGGGTCAACGCGAAGAACGCCTGTCCCAACCACGTGTATGTCACCATCTGGTCGAACGTCAACGGCAGAGAATCGCCACCCGTCCGGTAAAACGCAGTCCGAATTGCGACAAGAATCGCGCCAAACACCAATTGTGTCGCCACACCCGCCCACGCCGCCGTCCGATACTGCAGGAGACGGCGCATTTGCATTGCGAAAACAGCAACATCGACATTCACGATCCGGTCTCCCGGTAGGCATTTGCAACCGCTTCCTCGATCGGTGGCGCGGTCACGGTCACATCCCGGATCGGAAACCTGTCGGAAAGCCGGGCCATCAGGTTGGCTGCGGACACCACCGTCGGGTCGAAGCGCAACGTCGTCGCATTCCCGTCACGCCGCACCCAGACCGCTTCGGGATCCTCGATATCCTGTTCGCACTCGACAACCATTTCCCGCTCCCGGCCGAATCGATGGCGCAATTGCTGCAACGAGCCGTCGCTGAGAACGACGCCGCGCGCCACCACGACAACCCGTTGACACAGGGCCTCGATATCCGACATGTCGTGGGTTGTCAGCACAATCGTCGTGCCATCCGTGCGGTTGAGATCCCGGACAAAATCGCGCACCGCCAATTTGGATGCCGCATCGAGTCCGATGGTGGGCTCGTCAAGGAACAGGAGCGACGGGCTGTGGAGCAATGCGGCGGCGATTTCGCAGCGCATCCGCTGTCCCAGCGACAATTGCCGCACCGGGACCGCAAGAAGAGAGCCGAGGTCGAGACGATCGACGAGGGTTTCCATCCGCGTTTTGAATGTCAAATCCGAGACCTTGTAGATCGTCTTCAGCAGGCCGAAGGACTCGCGTGTGGGCAGATCCCACCACAGCTGGGTCCGTTGTCCGAAAACCACGCCAATTCCCGCGACATGCGCCGAGCGTTCTCTCCACGGAATGCGTCCGGCTACGGTCACCTGCCCGGAATCCGGTACCAATATGCCTGCGAGCACCTTGACCAGGGTTGACTTGCCGGCCCCATTGGGACCAATCAGGCCAATCAATTCGCCAGGGTCGACTTGGAGATCAAGCCCCCGCAGGGCTTCCACGGCGTTGGTCTTGCGTCGCCAAAAACCGCCGGTGGCGATTCGGTAGGTCTTCCGCACTTCGCGGATATCGATCAGCGACATGGTCGTAAAAAAAGATCCCGGCCGCAGGCGACCGGGATCTGTCGAATGTGTCTGGCTGGTGTCAGCCTTGGAAACCGGCCTTGAATTCCTCAATCGCAGTCTTGAGGGTGCTGGCGGTTTCGTCGTTGAAATCCTTGGTCTGCGCGATCTTCACCGGTATTTCCGGGTATTTGTCATGGACGAAAGCGAGCAGTCCCTTTTCGAACGGACGTACCTGTTCGACGGGTAGGTCGTCGAGGTAGCCGTTGGTGGCCGCATAGATCGAGATGACCTGATCTTCGACCTCGAATGGCGCGTACTGATCCTGCTTGAGGAGTTCGGTGAGGCGCTGTCCACGGGCGAGCTGCTGCTGGGTGGACTTGTCGAGGTCGGACGCGAATTGGGCGAACGCCTGAACTTCACGGTACTGGGCCAGTTCGAGCTTGATACGTCCGGCGACCTTCTTCATCGCCTTGATCTGCGCGTTGCCGCCGACGCGGGAAACGGAGATACCGACGTTGATGGCGGGCCGGATACCGGCGTTGAACAGGTCCGACTCCAGGAAGATCTGTCCGTCGGTGATGGAGATGACGTTGGTGGGGATGTACGCGGAAACGTCACCGGCTTGGGTCTCGATGACCGGCAGCGCGGTCAGGGAGCCGCCGCCCTTTTCATCGGAGAGCTTGGCGGCCCGCTCCAGCAGGCGCGAGTGGAGATAGAAGACGTCACCCGGATAGGCTTCACGTCCCGGCGGGCGGCGCAGCAGAAGCGATACTTGTCGGTAGGCGACCGCCTGCTTGGAAAGGTCATCGTAGATGATGAGGGCGTGTCGACCGCTGTCGCGGAAGTACTCGGCCATGGCGCATCCGGCGTAGGGCGCGAGGTATTGGAGGGACGCGGGAGCGGATGCGGGGGCGGCCACGACGGTCGTGTATTCCATGGCGCCGTTGGCGCGCAGGGTTTCGACCACTTGGCGGACGGTGGAGCCCTTCTGCCCGATGGCGACGTAGAAGCAGTAGACGTCCTTGCCCTTTTGGTTGATGATGGTGTCGAGGGCGATCGCGGTCTTGCCGGTTTGGCGGTCGCCGATGATCAGCTCGCGTTGTCCACGTCCAATTGCGAGCATCGCATCGATAGACTTGATGCCCGTGTACATCGGTTCCTTGACCGGTTGACGATCGACGACGCCCGGTGCCTTGATCTCGAGAAGTCGCGTTTCGGCGGCGACAATCGGTCCACCGTCGT
>CAZYBA010000037.1:0-459 GCA_964646105.1 uncultured Armatimonadia bacterium | reverse complement strand
GCACTTCGACAATACGTCCCGTGCGCTTGACCAGATCACCTTCGCGGATACCACGGTCGTCGCCGAGGATGATCGCACCGACGTTGCTCTCTTCGAGGTTGAGTGCGACTCCCATTACCCCGCCGGGGAATTCGAGGAGTTCGGAGACGGCGACATCGCGAAGGCCGTAGATGCGTGCGACTCCGTCCCCAACTTGGAGGACGGTGCCGACGCCGACTTCTTCAACGCCGCCTTGGTAATTTTCCAGTTCCTTTTCCAGGATGCTGGTCACTTCTTCTGGTCTGACTGCCACGTTCTTGGTTTCCTTGGTGGTCGGTAGTGACTGGGGTATTGGGTTGGTGTTAGCGGTTGGCCGCGATGAGTTGCTCGCGCAGGCGTTCGATCTTGCCCTTGACCGTGCCGTCGATGACTGTGTCTCCGATGCGAACGAGGACACCGCCCATCAGCATGGGATCGACC